>JAFQAM010000280.1 GCA_017416885.1 Clostridia bacterium
CCTTGGTTGAATAGTCGCTCTTTTCTGTATTTCCACCGCCCATTCCACCGGGACCGCCCATTCCACCAAAGCCCCCGCCCTGTATTTGCGTGGTGTAGTTAGTCCAATTATATCCCCATTGATATCCACGGCTTGTAAGCGCAAGCGTATCATAAGCATCATTCGGTGTTAATAGCTCCGTCGCCAAATAATATTCCGCATCCTGCCCTTGCTCCATTTCACTTGTGTAAATAAAGAATTGCATTTTCTCATACTCAGTTAGCTTGGGCAGAGAATAGTAATAGTATGTGCTTCTGCCCCCTGACACCTTAGAATGATAGGTTGCATCTACCCATAAATAGTCCTCATCGGAATTATAATACTTTACCGAATAGAAATAGCTGTTTTGTGAAAAGCGAATATAATATACACCTTCACTTGTGTCTGTCACCTCATCGGAATAATTTGAATATTTATCCGTGTAAATATTTAAGACTGTGTTTTCATTATCAATAATTACATTGTATGCAGCATCTATACCGTCACAAGCGGCATAAATTGTATGACTGCCACCTAAAACAGAAACCGTTCCTCTTTGATTTCCCTTTTCGGAAATACTGCTGTTAGTGGTTTTTATTCCGTCGCCCTGTGTTGAAATCAGAGTTAAATTTCCGCTTTCGATAGTAACACTGTCATTTCCCTTTAGCGAGTTATCCACACAGGATACGGTCAATGTTAGATTTTTAATCTCTAAATCGTCCTTAGTGTGTATGCCATTATTGTTTTTTGAAATAACATTTAGTTCGCCCTTGCCGCAAATTTCAAGGTCAACCAAGGAATAAATCGCGCCCGAATATAATGTCTCATCGGTGCTATCTATTGCTTCACGGTTATCGTAAATATAGCTTTTATACTGATTTTTTGCAGTAAGCGAAACCTTGCTTCCGCTTAAAACAGTAATAGGATTTACATTTTCGCTAACCAATGAAAAATCCAACATTTCAAGGTCAAATTTATATTCGTCGCCAATGTCAATTATAATGTTTCCCTTAAATTGACCGCTTATTGAATAAACGCTATCCTCTTTTACACTTGAAAAGTAAATAGTACCGTCCTCAATTCTGTAAGCATTTTCAGTTCCCGAAGCGCAAAGAATTGTAACATCCTGTGTTTCCTCTTCAAAATATCCGTCAAAAATGCCTGTGTCCTCTAAATCTGTACCGAATGAGGAATTGTCATCACCTAAATCGGTGGTAGGCTTGTTTTGATTATTCGGTGTCTCCCAGTCCTTGTCAGGCTCATCTACAATACAGGAAACCGTTGAAAGAGCAAATAATAATATCAAAAATAAGCAAATCGCTTTTTTCATTTAATCACCTCATTTAAGATTATATGGCGCGCTACTTAAACAATCCTTAAAAAGTATTTTCAGTATTTTTTCAGTAAGCTATTGCAAAATATAATAGGAAAAAGTATAATTTTTATGAGGTGAATATATGAGAATTTTAATAGTAGAGGACGAAAAGAATTTAGCCGACGCATTATGCCAAATTTTAACCGAGCAAAAATATATGGTTGATGCGGTATATAACGGTAAGGATGGCTACGATTACGGCAAAAGCGGAATATACGATATTATAATACTTGACATAATGCTGCCTTATATGGACGGCTTCGAGGTGCTTTCCAAGCTAAGAAGCGACAAAATCAACTCTGCCATTATGCTTCTTACTGCCAAGGATGGAGTAAGCGACAAGGTTAAGGGACTTGATTTAGGCGCAGACGATTATATGACAAAGCCATTTTCCACCGAGGAGCTGCTTGCAAGAATAAGAATGCTTTCCCGTCGCAAGGGCGAAATTGTTTTAAACACAATGGAATATGGCGACATAATATTAAATATCGACACCTCAGAGCTTTCCTGTGTAAGCTCCGATAAAAGCGTGCGCCTTATTTATAAGGAAGCAAAGCTTCTTGAATTGCTTTTAGCAAGAGCAGAAATTATTACTCCAAAGGACGACATAATCGTTAAAATATGGGGCTATGACTCAAACGCAGGGGATAACAATGTGGAAGCATATATATCCTTCCTTCGCAAAAAGCTTAATTTTGTAGGCTGTAAAACAGAAATTATTTCAATAAAAAAGCTTGGCTATCGCTTAGCAAAAAGGGACTAAAATGTTAAAAAAGCTAAAAAATAAATTTATTTTAATTAATATGCTAACCGTTGGCATTGTGCTTTTGCTTATCGTAGTTGCAATAACTGTAATTACATATAATCAAGAGATTAAATTTGCCAAGGAATCGGTAGAGCTTCAATCCTTGTCGGATAGCTTTCCGTCGTTTTCAAGCAAGCCACCGCCAAAGCCTATGACGGATATTAAGAATAATAGCGCCTCAAAGCATATCGCAAGAGCATATACAATTACCGCCTTCATAGATAAAAACGGGGAGGTTGCAACCTTGCATAACTATTTAGACGGTTATACAAGCGAGGAGTTTAAT
Source organism: Clostridia bacterium (assembly GCA_017416885.1). Classification (GTDB taxonomy): domain Bacteria; phylum Bacillota; class Clostridia; order Oscillospirales; family CAG-272; genus RGIG2000. Next base: position 2,485 of record JAFQAM010000280.1, read on the forward strand.
CAGCTTATAACCAAATTAATGAATTTGGAGGAAAAGCAAGGAAAAGCATACGGCGTAATTTACGGCAAAAGAAAAATCACTGAGCCAAATTTATCAGAGCAATTTGAATATCAAGTGGTAATTGCACCGCTATCTGCCATTTACAGAGATACACATGGCATATTTTTTATAGGCTTATCAGTTGTTCTTGGAGCAATGCTAATTTTCTATTTTATAAGCAAAATCCTTGCAAATGTGGCTGTAAAACCAACAGAAGAGGTGTGGAACAAGCAAAAAAGATTTATTCAAGATGCATCCCACGACTTAAAAACACCGCTAACCGTTATTATGGCAAATAATGAGATTTTACTGTCCCATAGTGAGAGCAAAATAGATGAGCAAAAAAAGTGGCTTGAAAGCACCAAGCTTGAGGGCGAGCATATGCGTCAGCTAATAGACCAAATGCTTGACCTTGCCAAAAGCGAAGCGCTTTTATCATCAATCACATTTGAGGATGTCAACATAAGCGAGCTAACGGAAATGGTTTCATTACAGCTTGAGCCAATCGCATACGAAAATAATGTGTTAATTAATACTGAAATCCAAAATGATATAGTAGTAAAATCAAACAAAAACGAGTTTACAAGGCTTTTATATATCCTGATTGATAACGGTATTAAATACGCAAGCAGCGACACAGGTGTAACCGTTTCTCTTGAAAAAAACAAAAAACACACCGTGCTGTGTGTGAATAATAAGGGAAATACCATTCCAAGCAAGGATTTACCGTATATATTTGATAGATTTTATCGCACCGATAACGCAAGAACAAAGGGCGGCTTTGGCTTAGGACTTTCAATCGCCAAAAATATTGTCACCGCCTTAAATGGCGAAATTGCCGTTAGCAGCACCGAAACCGACGGAACAACATTTACCGTAAAGCTTAAATAACAAAATCTCTGCTTTTGCAGAGATTTTTTAATACCAATATTCATTCATTTCGGAAATAATATTTTTATTAACCGCTTCGTCAATGCTATCAGGCAAAATTGAATCCGTGTTGCATTTAGGGCAAAGCGCAGTTTCACCATTATCGGTATATTTTGTAATTTCGCTTCGCATAAATGTGCTTTTACAGTAAAAGCAATAGCAGCTTTCCGACATATCAACCAAGCTTTTATTGTGTGAGCTATAAGCGTGTAGCTTGTTTAACAGCGCTTTCTTTTCGTAGGAATAGGACCTCATAATTTTCATTTTGTATGTGCCCTTATGTCTTTTTATAGCGCCAACTATAATAAATACGGTAAATATTGCAATAACCGCTAATAATGTCAGCAAATCCTTTGGTGTTTGCTCCGTTGAATTAAAATAGTAAATTGTAAAAAATAAAGCGACAAAAGCAATAGAAAATATAATTTTATTCATCAAAAGACCTTTAGCGCGACTTTTCTTGCATTCCTCATAATCGTTTTTTATTTCATAAGAGGATAAAACTCTTTTGCGGTTTTTCTTTTGAATTTTTTCAATTATACACTGCTCATCATAGGAAATTCTTGCTTGACAGGAGGGACACATAAATCTGTAATCATACACATCATAGTCCCCTTGTGGAAATTTGCCTGCCTTATGATAGCGATAATAATCCTTGTCTTCCTTTGTAACAATCCTGTGCGTTTTTTCCTTTTTTAGCTTGCATCCACATTTTGAGCAATAATGCTTTTTAAATATCATTCCCAATGGAAGCGAAAAGCTCTTTCCCTTTAAGCCCATAAAATCACCTCAAAAATATTATAACATAAAAGCTGCCAAAAATCAATTCTTGGCAGCCTTATGCTAATCAACTATTTTAAATTCAAACCAGAATATAGAGCCCTTGTGAATTTCACTTGACACACCGAAGCGTGAGCCGTGAAGCAAAAGAACATTCTTTACAATGGAAAGACCAAGACCCGTGCCAATAACGGCGCGCTTGTGAATCTTGTCAACCTTGTAATATCTATCCCAGATTAACGGAAGGTCCTCTTCCTTGATTCCCTCGCCGCTATCCTTAACGGAAATTCTTACGACATCGTTTTCAACCGTTTGCGTAACTATAACTGTTTTGTCGATACCTGTGTAGTTAATTGCGTTATTTATCAGATTATAAATAACCTGTAAAAGCCTGATTTCATCTGCATTGATATAAACCTCGCGGTCATAATCGAATACAATGTTAAAATCGTTATGCTCCTTGAAGCGAGCATATCTTTCAACAGTATTTGATACCGCCCTTGTTAAATTCATTCTTTGAATATTCATTGTCTGCGTACCTGCTTGTAGCTTGGACACATTAAGCAGGTCATTTACAAGAGAGGTAAGACGGGCAGATTCATCAATAATAACCTGTAAATTTTCAGTAGTAATTTCATCGGGAATATCGCGCATAACCTCTGCATAACCTGAAATCATAGTAAGAGGTGTGCGTAAATCGTGGGAAATATTTGCAATAAGCTCCTTTTGCATTGAGTCAAGTCTGCCAAGCTCCTTAGTGGCAATTGTCAGAGTTTTTGCAAGCTCCCTTGTTTCAATAGGTCCCTCAACATCAAATTCAACATCATAATTCGCTCTTGCCAGCTTTTTTGCATTGTTATTCATTTTTACAATTGGGGAGGATAGCCTTTTCGCCAAAATAAACGAAATAACAACCGCAACAATCAAGAATAAAATTGAAATCAAAATCAGCAAGGTACGAATTGCGCTGATAGTGGATTGCATTGGCTCAATTGAAGCATTTAATACAAGTAAATATACAACGCCCTTTGTATCGGTAACAACTCTTGCGAAAACTAAAAAGTCCTCGCCGTTTTCAGAGGAGCTAATCTCGGAAAACTTGCCCTCATTACTGTCATTTGCGCCGCTTAGCCAATGAAAATAAAGCGTATCATCGGTAACTCCGTGAATAATACAGCCGTTTGACTTACATTCGGGAGTGTAAATGATAGATGCGTCCTTGCAGTTATATACCTGCATGCATAAATCGTATTCGTCAATAATTTGCTCAACGGTATTGCCAATATTTTCAGAGCCGATAGCATCAACAATTAAGTTTGATGCAATCTCAATATCGTTTTCCTTTGTTGCTCTGTAAACCTCATTGAAGAATATAGCCTCAAGCGACCATAAGAATGCGATCATAACAACGGTGAGAGACAAAAAAGAAATGAAAATATTAGTTGTAATTGAAAAATGTATGCGTTTTTTCTTCATATTTTTCACTGCAGCTTCTTTTCCTCAAAGCGATAGCCCATGCCGCGAATGGTAACTACAAAATCGCTATATCGACCGAGGCTTTTTCTTAAAATTTTAATATGAGTATCAAGAGTTCTGTCATCACCGAAAAAGTCATAGCCCCATACATCCTGTAAAAGCTTATCTCTTGAAAGAGCAATATTCTTATTTCTGAGTAAGTAGAAGAATAATTCATACTCCTTAGGTGACATATCAATTCTCACACCGTCAACATAAACAATTCTTGCAGTAATATCGGCAACAAGACCGCCGTCAGCCATAGTGACGATTTCGTTTTTCTTTTCCTCAACCTTTTCAGTTGCTGTTCTTTTAAGTATAGCGTTAATTCTTAAAAGCAGCTCCTTAGGCGAAAACGGTTTAACAACATAATCATCAATACCAATCTCAAAGCCGTTTATCTTGTCATACTCCTCGCCACGCGCGGAAAGCATAATGATAGGAATATCAGAGGTTTTTCTGATTTCGCGGCAAGCGGAGAAACCGTCAAGCTCAGGCATCATAATATCCATAACGATTAAATCAAAATCGTTATGTCTGAACTTGGTAACCGCATCCAAGCCGTCGCAAGCCTCAACAACCTCATAACCGTCAAATTCGGCATATTTACGAATGAGCTTTCTGATCATTTCCTCATCGTCAACAATTAATAATTTGTGCATTTTCATCACCTCATAAGTATTTTATCATATATGTAAAATAATTGCAATAGTTATTTAGCTGCCGACCGTCAGCCGTCAGCCGTCAGCAGTCAGCAGTCAGCCGTCAGCAGTCAGCAGTCAGCAGTCAGCCGTCAGCGAGATTAGATACACGGTGGATTTGAAAAATTTTCAAACTTGGTGAAAGGATAGCCCATAGTGTAGCCATCTAACAACTGACAGCTAATGGCTAACGGCTTTCATTTTTACGAATGCTTCGTAAAAATGAAAATACAGCACTTAATTTTTTAGATTTCGTGCTGTATTTCCATATTTTAAGGAGAGAAAGATATAGTCTTATTTAGAAGGTGTGTACTCAAAAACCTTTGCTTCAACAGTTATGGTCTGATATTCACGACCTACGCTGCGGGCAACCTTAAACTTAATGGTTGAACCGATTTCGCTTTTTCTTACGATAGCAATGATTTCTGATGCAGAGCTTACAGGCTCACCGTTTACACTGATGATTTTGTCGCCTGTTCTGAACACCTTTTCGTTATAGCCCTTTTCAAGAGAATAAATTCTCACAGAGCCGTCAATATATTCTGCAAATACAGCGCCGATTGTTGGCTTATCCTTTACATATCCGTAATTGATAATATCGCTGTACATCTTGCAAGCATCCTTAGCAGGGATTGCAAAGCCAAGACCTTCAATGCCTGTGCCTGAGGATTTTGCATTAACAATGCCAACAAGTCTGCCACTCATATCGAAAAGTCCGCCGCCTGAGTTGCCGGGGTTTATAGCAGCATTTGTTTGCATTAAATTCATTATATTACCGTCAATTTCTATTTCACGGTCAAGGGCGCTTATTACACCTGTTGTTACGCTTCCGCCAAGCTCGCCAAGAGGATTACCGATAGCGATTACGCTATCTCCCACTCTTAAATCATCATCGCCTGTAAATGAAGCGCAGGAAAGCTCCTTGCTTTTTTCTTCTATTCTTATAATAGCAACATCGCCTTCAACATCAAAGCCTACGCAGTAAGCGTTATATTGTGTGCCGTCTCTTAAAATTACAGTAATCTTAGAGGCGATACTTCCTGCGCTCTGACCTTGAATTACATGAGCATTTGTGATTATATTATATCCGGTTTTTTCACCGTTTAACTGATATTCACCAACGATTACGCCACTTCCCGCGCCGCTTCTAACAGCCTGATAGTAGGAGTGAATAACATATTCTGTCTGTATTTCAACTACTGAGTCCTGAACAAGCTCAACAATATCAGCAAGCTTTGCTGTCTCATTTTCGTTTACAACGATTTGGTTAGCAACAGGAGCCTTATAAATAGTGTTTGTATATACATCGGTTTTTATCACACGGTTTTTAGAAACCAAAAATCCGCCTAAAATACCGAACAGCAGAGAAAATACTGCGCAAGCAATGCAAACCGTGATTAATAAGCGAGAGCTTATTCTGTTTTCACTTGAATCGTCTTCTAAATCTATGTTAGGTCCATAACCGTTAGAGTTTGAAAAATCATCATTATAAATGTAATTTGACATTTAAAACCTCTATATTTTTAAACCGTTTGGTTAATTTCCGCTAAGCGCTTGCTTTGCGTTACGGTCTTATTATATACTGCTTATGTGACGGTTTAGTGAACATTAACAAAAATCTAATTGAAAAAACAGTAAACAAACGGGGAAAATTGTCTATTTTGCCACATTTTACAAAAATATCATAGCTGCAAGACAGAAGTCCTCTTGATTTTATTGCAAACAATAGTACAATAAATATAAGAAAGCTTTAGGGGAATAATGCGACGCCGCATAATGAGCCGAATACACTGTACATCTCTTTTTTGTCATTGGCATCATTAATTCTGTTTCCACTTACAACCGCCGTTGCTTCATCAAAACGGTTCTTCATCCTTGTTGGCGTTTTGAATAATCTGCCTTTAGTTGTTGACACCATAATTTTATTGTGGTACAATATATAATGAAAAAATATGTGCAAAATTATATTTAGGAGAAAAATATGCTACAAATAAATAATTTAACTAAAATTTACGGCGAAAAGAAGGCGGTTGACAATCTGTCCTTACACATAAAGGCGGGTGAAATGTACGCATTTATCGGACACAACGGCGCAGGTAAAACAACCACCATTAAATCCGTTTGCGGTCTTTTGAATTTTGAGGCAGGCGAGATACTTATTGACGGAATTTCCATAAAGGAAAATCCAATTGAATGTAAAAGAAAAATATCATATCTTCCCGACAACCCCGACCTTTACGAGTTTATGTCAGGCATTAAATACCTCAATTTTATTGCCGATATATACGGCGTTGACAAAAAGGAAAGAGCGGAAAGCATTAAAAAATACGGTGATATGTTCGGTATCACAAGCGATTTAGCGCAGCCTATCTCCGCATATTCCCACGGTATGAAGCAAAAGCTTGCTTTAATATCAGCACTTATCCATAAGCCGAAGCTGCTGATAATGGATGAGCCCTTTGTGGGACTTGATCCAAAGGCGTCATATCTCTTAAAGGAGGAAATGAAGCGAATTTGCGAAAACGGCGGAGCAATCTTTTTCTCAACTCATGTATTGGAGGTCGCAGAAAAAATCTGCGATAAAATAGCCATCATCAAGGACGGCAAATTGGTTGTAAGCGGAAATATGGACGATGTTAAGGGCAATACCTCACTTGAAAATATCTTCCTTGAATTAGAGGGAGAGGGAAGCTTTAAGGTTGGTGACAATAATGCTTAAAACACTTATAAAATCACGACTTTTAGCGCTTTGGGCATCATTATCCCAAGGCAACAAAAAGAAGAAGACTAACGCAAGCGGCATTATTCTTATAGTGGTATTCGCGTTTTTAGCTGTATATATGTTAGGCGCAATCTCACTTATGTTTTTTGGATTAGGCATTGCTATGAATGAAAGCGGTGATTCTTGGGCGTTTTTCACTCTTGCATCATTGATCGCATCAGCATTATGCTTATTTGGCAGTATCTTTACTACAAAAACACAAATATTTGAATCCAAGGACAATGAGCTTTTACTGTCAATGCCAATCAAGCCAAAATATATACTCATCAGCAGAATTTTAGTTTTACTTATAGTAAACTACATTTTAGAGGCGCTTGTAATGCTTCCTGCCATAGTTATGTACGGTATCATAATCGGCTACTCATTTGTCGGCTTCATTTTTGCATTGCTCAGCTTTATTTTAATCCCGTTTGTAACGCTTGCAGTATCCGCAATAATTGCTTGGATAATTTCATTTATCGCATCAAAAATCAGAAATAAAACACTCGTTTCAACAGCTTTGTTTATCATATTTTTCGGCGCGTATATGTATTTTTGCTTCAGTCTTGGAAGCTTTACAGGTAGCGGCGAGGAAATAAATATAGATTTTTCGGGACTTAAAAATACCTTCGTGTTTTATTATATTGGCAACAGTATAGCAAATAAAAGCTTCTTGCATTTTGTATTGTTTGCTCTGTGCGCAATAATTCCGTCTGCGCTTACATTTACAGTTATCAGCCGCAGCTTTATTAAAATTATAACCACAAAAAAGACAGCCAAGAAAATAGAATACAAGGAAAAATCCGCAAAAGCAAGCTCACCCTTTATGGCGCTTGTTAAAAAGGAAATAAAACGCTTCTTTTCCTCAACCGCATATATGATGAACTGCGGTATCGGTAGCATAATGCTTTTGATTGTATCCGTAATTATAGCAATTAATGCTCCCGATTTACTGTTAGCCATAAAAACACAGTTTAGTGATCCAACACAAGCAATACCGATTGATTTAATTTACGGCTTTATTCCTGTAATTATAGCAATCATATTCTGCTTTATTTCATCAATGAGCCTTGTATCCACACCGTCAATTTCACTTGAAAACAAAAATCTCTGGATACTGCATTCATTACCGGTAAAGCCGAAAACAATACTCTTTGCAAAAATCACAAACCATATGATTATTTGCGCCCCTGTGTCGATAATTGCAACAATTATCGCTTGTATTTCCTTAAAGGTCAGCGTAATAAATACGATACTTGTAATCCTGTCGGTGCTTATGATTATCGCTTTTACCGCTTACTTTGGAATGTTCTTAGGACTTAAATTTCCGAAATTTGATTGGCAAAACGAAAATGTAGCCGTAAAGCAGGGCTTTGCAATATTCGGCGCTATGTTCGGCTCAATGATTTATGCAACGGTACTGTCAGTGGGCGCATTTTTTATCGCGCTGCTTAATGCAACGGTAGCTTTAATCGCAATGATATTAATTAGCCTTATTATGTGTGTATTATTGCACCTTTATTTCGTATTTTTAGCCGAAAAGGATTTTGAAAAATTAAAAGATAAATAATATTTAATAAAATAGGAAGAAAAAATGAAAGAATTACTTTGTCCGGCGGGCAATTTTGAAAAAATGAAATCAGCCATACTCTATGGCGCAGATGCGGTATATTTAGCGTCTGATATGTTTGGTATGCGCGCGGCAGCCGATAACTTTACATTAGATGAGTTAGAGGAAGCAACCGAGTATGCCCACAAAAGAAATGTAAAAATCTATGTAACTGTAAACACAATGCCCCATACCTGTGAGTATGAAAGACTGAAAAAATATCTGATAAGACTTGATGAAATCGGCGTGGATGCTTTGATTATTTCCGACCTTGGCGTATTTACCTTAGCAAGAGAAATAATACCTAATATGGAAATCCACATTTCCACTCAGGCAAGCACCGTTTCTGCATATACCGCCAACACCTGGCATAAAATGGGAGCAAAGAGAGTTGTTTTGGCAAGAGAGCTTTCCCTTGATGAAATTAACGAAATCCGCAAAAATACCGATAAATCCTTAGAGCTTGAATGCTTTATTCACGGCTCAATGTGTATTTCATTCAGCGGCAGATGCTTGCTATCCAATTACTACACAGGCAGAGACGCAAACCGCGGAGCCTGTGCGCAGCCTTGCAGATGGAATTATGTAAACGCAAGCCCGATTGAATTTTGCGAGGAAAAAAGGCTTGACCATAAGCTTGCATTAGAGGAATATAAGGAAGGCTCCTTTGTAATGTCCTCAAAGGATATGTGTATGATAGAGCATATTCCGGATCTTATGGAAAGCGGTATTGACAGCTTTAAAATTGAGGGCAGAATGAAGAGCGCATACTATACGGCTATTTGCGCCAATACCTACAAAATGGCTATGAATGAATACTTAAAAAACCCCGAGGAGTATCGCTATAATCCGCTTTGGCTACGGGAGCTTGAAAGCGTTTCCCACCGTGAATATGCGACAGGCTTCTATTACGATAATCCTATGGATAATCCTCAAATTGTGACACAGGGTGGCTATTTACGCGAAAAAGCATACCTATGCGTCGCAACAGGCGAAAAAATAGGCGAGCATTATATGTTCGTTCAAAGAAACAAATTAACAGAGGGCGAAAGAGTTGAGCTTATAACTCCAGGTAAATGCGGAGTCGCATTTGAAGCGCTTGACCTTCGCAACGAAAAAGGTGAAAAAATCGAAAGCGCCCCGCATCCATCTATGAAATTTATGATGAAGGTCCCCTTTGAGGTAAAAGAGGGCGACATTCTTCGTTCAAACGATAGATAGTGGTTAGCTCACATTTTCGCAAAGCGAAAATATATCGAAACTGCATAGCAGTTATATCGAATTTCACGCAGTGAAATATATCGAATTTGCGAAGCAAATATATCGAGTGCGAAGCACATATAAGTGGTCAGTGGTTAGTGGTTAGTGGTTAGTGGTTAGTGGTTAGTGGTTAGTGGTCAGTGGTTAGCCACTCCCTGTGAGCGAAGCGAGCCCCTATCCCCTACACCACTTGCTACACAAGTCGATATATTTGCTTCGCAAATTCGATATAGCCTTCGGCTTCGATATAATTCGCCAAGGCGAATTTCGATATATTTTGCTTCGCAAAATGTGAGACATCCCTACATCCTACATCCTACATCCTACATCCTACATCCTACATCCTATACCCTATCCCCTATACCCTGCGACGAAAGGAGCAAAATGGAAACATTTATTGAAATTTTAAAAGCCATTTTTATCGGTATTGTTCAAGGCATAACAGAATGGCTTCCCGTGTCAAGCACAGGACATATGATTATTGCCAATGAATTTGTCAGCCTTAAAGTAAGCGACGGCTGTTGGAGCTTATTTGAGGTAATAACTCAGCTTGGCTCAATTTTAGCGGTTATAATTTTATTCTTTAACAAGCTAAACCCCTTTGCAAAATCTAAAACCGAAACGGAAAAAAAGCAAACCTGGACACTGTGGTTCAAGGTTATAGTTGCAGTTTTACCTGCTGCAATCATCGGCATTATTTTTGAAGACTTCCTTGACAAAACATTTTATAAATTTGTTCCTGTTGCAATTGCATTAATAGTTTACGGTATTCTTTTCATAATTATTGAAAGAATAAATAAAAACAGAAAAATGAAATATGAAACCGTTTACGATATTGACTATTCCACCGCGCTTAAAATCGGTTGCTTTCAGGTTTTATCCTTAATCCCGGGCACATCCCGTTCAGGCTCTACAATTTTAGGCGCATCAACAATTAAGGTGTCAAGAACAGCGGCGGCGGAATTTTCATTCTTTTTGGCTATCCCTGTAATGCTTGGAGCATCTCTTTTAAAGGTTGTAAAATTTGTGCTTGACGGCTTAACACTGAATTCCACCGAAATAATTGTGCTTACAGTAGGCACTCTTACCGCATTTTTAGTATCACTTTTTGTAATTAAATTTTTAATGTCATTTGTTAAAAAGCATAGCTTTGAAAGCTTCGGCTGGTACCGTATAATATTAGGTATCATTTTGGTGATATACTATATTATTAAAATTAGCATACACTAAATTAAAAAAACTATTGAATAAATTGCTAATTTATGGTATAATATCTGTCGGTAAAAAAATAAAGTTAAAATATAGGAGATTAAAACAATGACCTACAACAAGAAAACCATTGAAGATGTAAATGTAAGTGGCAAAACTGTCCTTGTAAGATGCGACTTTAATGTTCCTCTAAAGGACGGCGTTATCACTTCAGACAAGAGAATCGTTGGCGCGCTTCCAACAATCAAGTATTTACTTGACAACGGCGCTAAGGTTATCCTTTGCTCACATATGGGCAAGCCACACAGCATTTTCACAGAGGGCTTCGGCTTAACAAAGAAGGAAAAGAAAAAGGTAGAGGAGCTTCCAGAAAACGAAAGAGAAGCAGAAACAAAGAAGCTTCTTGAAAAGGCTCTTAAGGATGACAAGAAGAAGCTTACATTAAAGCCTGTTGCAGTAAGACTTAACGAGCTTCTTGGCGAAGGTACAGTAACATTCGCTGAGGATATCGTAGGCGAGGACGCAAAGGCTAAGGTTGCAGCTTTAGAGGCAGGCAAGGCTGTTCTTCTTGAGAATGTTCGTTTTGATGCAAGAGAAACAAAGAACAATCCTGAGTTTGCAAAGGAGCTTGCTGCATATGCAGACATCTATGTAAATGACGCATTCGGTACAGCTCACCGTGCTCACGCAACAACAGCAGGTGTTGCAGACTACCTCCCGGCAGTTTGCGGTTACCTCATTCAAAAGGAAATCGGCGTAATGGGCAAGGCTCTTGCTGATCCTGCAAGACCGTTCGTTGCTATCCTTGGCGGCGCTAAGGTTTCTGATAAGATCGGTGTTATTAAGAACCTTATCGAAAAGGTTGACACACTTATTATCGGTGGCGGTATGGCTTACACATTCTTTAAGGCTAACGGCTACAATGTTGGTACATCACTCTGTGAGGACGACAAGGTTGAATTAGCTAAGGAAATGATGGCTAAGGCTCAGGCTAAGGGCGTTAAGTTCTTAATCCCTGTTGATAACAAGCTCGGTAAGGAATACGACGAAAACACAGAATCAATGTACTGCGATTCTGACAAGATTCCTGACGGCTGGATGGGACTTGATATCGGTCCTAAGACACAAGAATTATTTGCAAACGCAATCAAGGGCGCAGGCACAGTAGTATGGAACGGACCTATGGGTGTTTCTGAGTGGAAGAACTTCGCTGCAGGTACAGAGGCTGTTGCTAATGCAGTTGCTGAAAGCGGCGCAATCTCAATCATCGGTGGCGGTGACTCTGCTGCCGCAGTTGAAAAGCTTGGCTTTGCAGATAAGATGACTCACATCTCAACAGGTGGCGGCGCATCTCTTGAATTCCTCGAAGGCCTTGAGCTTCCGGGTATCGCTTGTCTCCAAGACAAATAATTAAACTATAATATCCGCAAGGCAACTTGCGGATATTTGCATATTTTGCGCATAAAATAAACTTATGCTCAAATTAACATATGAACAGCTATAAATATGAAATAGGAGAATAAAGAAAATGAGAAGAAAAGTTATTGCAGGAAACTGGAAAATGAATATGACACCTTCACAAGCAAAAGCGCTTGTTGAGGAAACAAAGCCACTCGTAGCTGGTAAGGATAACTGTGATGTTATTTTCTGCGTACCGTATGTAGATATCTTTGCAGCGCAAGAGGCAGCAAAGGGCTCAAACATCAAAATCGGCGCAGAGAATGTTCACTTTGCAGCTAAGGGCGCATACACAGGCGAAATCTCAGCAGAAATGCTTAAGGAGTGCGGCGTTGAATATGTAATCATCGGCCATAGCGAAAGAAGACAGTATTTCGGTGAAACAGACGAAACTGTAAACTTAAGAACAAAGGCAGCTCTTGAGGCAGGTCTTACAGTAATCCTTTGTCTTGGTGAGGTTAAGGACGAAAGACTTAACGGCATCACAGACGAGGTTGTATCAATGCAAACAAAGCTTGACTTAAAGGATGTAACAGAGGAACAGCTCAAGAATGTTATCATCGCATATGAGCCTGTATGGGCAATCGGCACAGGTCTTACAGCTACACCTGAGCAAGCAGACGAAACATGCGGAGTAATCAGAAATACAATTAAGTCACTCTACGGCGAAAAGGCTGCTGAGGAAATCATCATCCAATACGGCGGATCAATGAACGCAGGCAACGCAGCTGAGCTTCTTGCAAAGGAAAATGTTGACGGCGGCCTTATCGGCGGCGCATCATTAAAGGCTAAGGACTTTAGCATCATCGTAGAAGCTGCTCAATAATTTATAAAAATATTAAGAGATACTACTAAATTAGTGGTATCTCTTTTTTTGATTCTATTCGGAGAATATTCCTCTTATCGCTTTATATGCAAATTTAGTACCGCCAATAAATGAATCGAGCTTCTCTAAATCTAAAACATCAAATGATAATTTTATATAATCATCAAAAATCTTTTTACCGTTTTCATCTAACATTTGTCGTAGCTTGTTTTCATAGTTGACAAGTATGTATTGCTTTCTGCTTATATCCTCTCCGTAAATATAATGCTTTCCAGAGAGTCTAAAATCCTCATACCACATTTTTTAATTAAATCGTTCATATTATAATACTCCTTTGTTTTTATAGATATATTATAACATATATTTGTATGTAAGTCAATACATATTTTTGTATGTATGATATACTAAATTTGATAATAAATTGAGGAGAAAAAATCAATGTATTGCTATCAAAGAATTAAAGATTTACGAGAAGATAAAGACAAAAGCCAAAAGGAAATTGCATCTCTTTTGGAAATATCGCAACAGCATTATTCACTGTATGAAAAGGGAGAAAGAGAATTGCCAATGCATCATTTTATAACATTAGCAAAATATTATAATGTGTCCCTTGACTATCTTGCAGGACTTACTAATACATTTAAGCCTTTGAATTAATTGTTGAGGTGATTTTATGCAAAATGTAATCAGTGTAGAAAATATGCGTAAAAGCGATAAATATACAATAGATAATATTACACCGTCACTTGTACTTATGGAAAGAGCAGGCAAGGCTGTATTCAGTAGTGTAAAATGGAGTGGCAAAGCAGCTATTATCTGTGGCACAGGCAATAACGGCGGCGACGGCTATGTCTTGGCGCTTGAAATGGCGAAAAACAATCTTGACTGTGAGATAATTTTAGTTAAGGATAAATTTTCTCCCGACGGCAAATACTATTTTAGTAAATGCAAGGAGCTGAATATACCTTATATAATATATAATGAAAGCATTGACTTAAATAAATACGATTTCATTGTTGACTGCATTTTCGGCACAGGCTTTAAAGGTGATGTAAACGGTATTGAAAAGGAAATTATCGAAAAAATTAATAGCTCAAACGCATATACTGTGTCCGTTGATATTAATAGCGGTTTAAATGGGGATAACGGTCTTACAAGCTTATGTGTTATATCCGATTTAACCGTGTCAATAGGTACATTAAAAGCAGGGCATATTTTAAATATGGCTAAGGATAAAATAGGTAAGCTGATAAATAAGGATATCGGTATTACCGTAATTGATAAATCATACAGCTTGCTTGAAAATGACGATATAAAGAGCATTATAAAGATACGAAAAAGCTATTCCCACAAGGGAACATACGGATATGTGTCGCTGATTGGCGGTAGCATAGAATACAGTGGCGCAATCAAGCTTGCCAATATTTCATCAAGCGCTGTGCGTAGCGGCGCAGGTGTTGTAAGATTATGCGTGCCAAATTCCATTACAAACGGAGTATTGCCATATATCCTTGAAAGCACTTTGTATCCATTAAGCGACAAAAACGGAAGCATAGCATTTAATCAAGAGGAGCTTGACATCTTAATTAATTCAAGCAAGGTAATTGCCATAGGAATGGGACTTGGAACAAAAGGCGAAAACGAAAAAATCCTTACCTATCTTATAAATAATTATAAAGGCATATTAATAATAGATGCCGACGGACTGAACACTCTTGCAAAAATGGATTTAGACCTGAAAAATTTAAGCTGCAAAATCGTACTGACGCCGCATCCAAAGGAATTTGAACGACTTTCGAAAATCCCAATGTCACAGGTAAACGAAAATCCTATTAAATACAGTATGGATTATGCAAAAAATAATAATGTAATCTTGCTTTTAAAGGGAACAGCAACCATAGTAACCGACGGCGAAAATACATACTTAATAAACACAGGATGCCCCGGAATGGCAACAGGCGGAAGCGGTGATGTCTTAAGCGGTATTCTATCAGGCATCTGCGCATCAAATGATGCAAGCTTAATTGAAAATGTAGCCGCAGGCGCATATATAAATGGCATTGCTGGCGAAATTGCAAAAGATAAAAGCAATGATATTTCAATGAGCGCATACGATACCGCAAGCAGTGTAAAGGAAGCTATCACAAAAATAATTAAATAACAAAATGAAATTCAATCATACGAAAATAAAATGATAATATTTACATATAAAAAACAGGATTTTTTATCCTGTTTTTTGTTTTGTCTGCATAAATAGAAAATAAAGTGCCAAAATATAAATAAACGAATTTTGCGAGGTGAAAGAAATGGAGCAATTTACCTTTGTAATTAAAGATAAAAACGGAATGCACGCGCGTCCTGCAGGCGCATTTGTAAACGAAGCCAAAAAATACAATTCAAGCGTCACCGTAATCAAGGAAGGCAAGGAAGCCAACGGCAAAAGACTTTTATCACTTATGGGGCTTGGCGCAACCTGTAATTCGATATTAAATATACAAATTGAGGGAGACGACGAAAAGGAAGCCAAAATAGCCATAGAAAAGGTATTAAAGGATAATTTAAGCGAGGGCTGAAATGAAAATAATAAAGGGCACAGGCATCGGTACTAAAAAAGCAAGCGGAATACTTAGGTTTTATAGAAGCAATAAGTCAAGCTTAAATAATAAATTTACCACCTATGAAAACGAAATGAAAAGACTTGAAAAAGCCATAAGCGGTGTAAAAAAATCAATTGAAAGCCTGAGTAAAAAAGCCAAAACGAAAATAGGCAACGAGGAAGCAAAAATATTTGAAATCCATATGATGCTTTTAGAGGATGAAGACCTTTTTGAAACGGTTACCTATGAAATATCCCGAGGGGAGTGTGCGGAAAAAGCAATTTCAGAAGCCTCAGAAAAATATGCAAGGATGCTGAAAGCATTAGATGACGAATACTTATCGGAGCGAGCAAACGATATTAAGGATATAGCCTCTCAGCTGATAAATGAGCTATCGGGCGGTGAAAATAAGGAATTTATCCACACCTCCCCCTATATTTTAGTTGCAGATGATTTATCTCCGTCGCAAACAGTGTCGCTTGATAAGGATAAAATCTTAGGCTTTGTAACATTTTACGGTACACCAAGCTCACACACCTCAATTTTAGCAAGAGCAATGGGTATTCCCGCGCTTGTAGGCGTAGGTGAAATAGACGAAAAATACGACGGCAAATATTGCTTGCTTGACAGTGAAAACGGCGAAATTATAATATCACCAACGGAAAATGAAATATCAATTTTCAAGGAAAAGGAAAAAGAGCAAAACAGAATAGCCAAGGAGCACGAAAGCTACTTAAAGGAGCTGATAAATAAGCCTGCCATATCAAAAAACGGACACAGGGTGCTTATTTATGCAAATATAGGCAGCGAAAAGGAAGCCGAGGGAGCTCTGCTTAACGGCGCAGATGGAATAGGACTTTTGCGAAGCGAAATGATGTATCTGTCAAGCGATAGATATCCATCAGAGGACGAATTATATTACGCATACAAGGAAGCCATAACGGAAATGAAGGGCAGACGCGTAATCATTCGCACCCTTGATATTGGCGCAGATAAGCAAATCCCTTATTTTAATATTCCTAAGGAGGAAAATCCCGCATTAGGCTATCGAGGAGTGCGAATTTGTCTTGATAGAATTGATATATTCAAAACACAGCTAAGAGCCATTTTGAGAGCCTCTGTGTACGGAAAAGCCTCAATTATGCTTCCAATGATAGTGAGCGAAAAGGAAATAATAAAATGCCGTGAAATCTTAGAGGAATGCAAAAATGAGCTTTTTGAGGAAAATTATGCATTCGACAGTAAAATTGAGCTTGGTATTATGATTGAAACGCCCGCTTCCGCAATAATGAGTGATGTATTAGCCAAGCATGTTGATTTTTTCTCAGTTGGCACCAACGATTTAACTCAATACACCTTAGCGGTTGACAGACAAAATCCAAAGGTTTCATACATCGGCGAGCAAAATCACGAAGCAATATTAAGATTAATTGAAATTGCAGCAAACGCAATTCACAAAAAAGGCGGCTGGATAGGCATTTGCGGCGAGCTTGGAGCTGACCTTACGCTTACGCAAAAATTTGTTGATATGAAAATTGATGAGCTATCTGTATCAAGTCCATACCTTTTGGGAATAAGAAAAAGAGTGGGGGAGTGTCTGTAAATGGGATTTTTCAATAAATATAGAAAATTAGTATCAGTGGTTGATGGCGAATGTAAGCCGCTTTCACAAATGAGCGATGAGGTTTTTTCATCGGAAATGCTTGGCAAGGGCTTTATGGTTTGTCCAAAAAGCAACTATTTTTACGCGCCCTGTGACGGTAAAATTGAAAATATTGCCGAATCCAAGCACGCATATTCAATCTTAACAGAGGACGGAATAGATATCCTTATCCACATAGGCGTTGATACCGTATCCTTAAAGGGCGACGGCTTTGACTCGCAGGTAGTCGAAGGACAGAATATAAAATCAGGGGACTTAATAGCCATAGCCGACCTTGACTTAATTAAGAAAAACGGCTTTGAAACAGATTGCGCCGTTATTATTACCAATCCCGAAAAAATCACAAAGCTTGACTTTAGCTACGGCACCGTCTTAGGCGGCAAGGATATTTGTATGAGCTTTAAAATAAGCAGTTAGTAGCCAGCCGTTAGCAGTCAGCATATTACTAAGAAATAAATTTGACAAAAATGAGTAAATAGCTAAAAATATTTGATGAACTCAAGAGCAAGCGCTGAAGGCTGGTAGCTGACGGCTGGCGGCTCTTAAATGAAAGGAAAACAAAATGGCTGAATTAACGAAAAAAAGAAGGTTTTCAGGCGCCTTTAGTGTACTTCAAAGAGTAGGTAGAGCATTTATGCTTCCTATTGCGCTTTTGCCGATTGCGGGTCTGCTTTTAGGCGTAGGCGCGTCCTTTACAAACACTACAATGCTTGAAGCCTACAATTTATTGGGAATTATGGGACCGGGCACATTTCTGTATTCGGTTTTCACTCTCTTATCATCAGTAGGCACCGTCATATTTGATAATCTGCCAATACTTTTTGCGCTTGGTGTGGCATTAGGTATGGCAGAAAACGAAAAAGCAACAGCAACATTATCTGCCGCTATTGCATTCTTTGTTATGCATAAAACAATAAACGCGCTTCTGCTCATTACAGGCAGATTGGAGCCGGGAGTGATGCAAGAGGGAACGATTGCCAATGTGGTAGGCATAGAGTCGCTGCAAATGGGCGTTTTCGGCGGTATTATTGTGGGACTTGGAGTTGCTTATCTTAATAAAAGCGTTTATAAAATAAGACTGCCAAATGTAATTTCATTCTTTGGCGGCACAAGATTTGTTCCAATCATATCCACACTTGCATATGTGCTTGTAGGTGTACTGATGTTCTTTATCTGGCCATTTATCCAGACAGGCATTTTTGCCCTTGGCGATCTTGTATTAAGGTCAGGCTATGCAGGCACATTAATCTATGGCTTCATTGAAAGAATTTTAATCCCATTTGGCTTGCATCATGTATTCTACCTGCCGTTTTGGCAGACGGGTGTCGGCGGCTCAATGCTTATTGACGGCGTTATGGTGTATGGCGCGCAAAATATATTCTTTGCAGAATTGGCATCTCCAGCTACAACCGCCTTTTCAGTATCAGCCACAAGATTTATGAGCGGTAAGTTTCCGTTTATGATTTTCGGCTTACCCGGAGCAGCCCTTGCTATGTACACCTGCGCCAAGGATACAAAAAAGAAGGTTGCAGGCGGCTTGCTTCTTTCTGCAGCATTAACCGCAATGCTGACAGGTATTACAGAGCCAATCGAGTTTACCTTCCTGTTTGTAGCGCCTATCTTATATGTAATCCACTCCCTTTTAGCAGGACTTTCCTATATGCTTATGCATATTTTAGGCGTAGGCGTTGGTATGACCTTCTCAGGCGGTATTATCGACTTAACTCTATTCGGCATATTGCAAGGCAACGCAAAAACAAATTGGATAATGATTCCGCTTGTAGGTATAGCGTACTTTATAATTTACTTCTTCCTTTTCCGCTTCCTTATCTTAAAGAAAAATTACGCAACACCCGGCAGAGAGGACGATACCGAGGAAACCAAGCTATATACAAGAGCAGACTATAACGCAAAGAAAAACGGTGAGGATGCGCCTCAAAGCGGCGTAAAAGATGACCACACAGTATCAAAGCTAATTTTAGAGGGACTTGGCGGCAAGGACAACATTGTCAGCCTTGACTGTTGCGCTACACGCCTTCGTGTCTCAGTCAAAAATGGCGACATCGTCTCCGACTCCCTCTTAAAGCAAAGCGGAGCGGCAGGCGTCATCAAAAAAGGCGCAGGCATCCAGGTAGTTTACGGCCCACAGGTAGCTGTCATCAAAAGCGAACTTGAGGACTACCTTAAAACCTTATAATTAATAATGTCACTTAACCTCGCTTGATAGGTTAAGTGACATTTTGATTTTACAGTTGAAAAATCAATAAAAATTTGATAAAATAAACTCAACGCTCCGTTGGATAAAGCTCGCTTAACAGTCGCTTCAAATGTATTCAAATGAGTGCTATAATAAAATCACGGTACCGAAATGATTTTTACGGAGGACACTATGGATTACTCAATTGGAAAAATAATCAGAAAAATCAGGAAAGAAAAGAATCTCACCCAAGAGGAGCTTGCAGAGCAGTTATATGTAACCGCGCAAGCCGTATCAAAGTGGGAAAACGAAACAGGCTTACCTGATATCACACAAATTGTACCATTATGCAGAGTTTTAGGCGTTTCTGCCGACGAGCTTTTTGGAATTCTTGGCACAAATGCAGATGAAGAGGTCGAAAAATTTATCGAGGAAAGCGAAAGCTATATAGGCTCAACAGAATTAGACAACGAGGAAGAATACGACATTGTGTATAAAAGATGCTTAGAGCAATTAAAGCTATATCCAAACAATATAAAGCTACTTGTTTATACATTAAGCTGCGCTTGTATTTACGCATTCAAATGTAAAAATAACGGAAATATCAAGGAAGCGCAAGAAACATTTAATGAGGCGAAAAGAGAAGCTAAGCTTATAATTCAGTACGGAAAAAGCATTCACGATATTATGACCGCGCATATGTGGCTTATTAAGCTATATTGCAGATTTGGTATGTATGATGAGGCTAAAAAGGAAGCAGAATACTTTCCCAAAAGCAGTGACTACACAAAGGGAACACAGCTTGCTTGGATTTACTGCTTTGAAAATAATACCGACGAGGAAATAAAAGCGCGCTGTAACAATTTTTCAAGCATTATAACAAGCCTCGAGCACGAGTTGATAATGTTAGGAAACGCATATAAGAGAAAATCAATGTATAAGGATGCGCTTGATGTTTATACAACATTTTTAAAAACAGTTAAAGCAATTTACAAAAACGAGGAATACACACCGCCACTCCACACATATCAATGGATTTATATGCATATTGCCCACTGCTATTTGGAGCTTGGAGATACCGAAAAAGCAATTGACTCTCTTTATAATGAATGCGAGGGCTTGATTGCAGAAGCTAAGCATTATAATATAAAAACCAAGCTTGAAAATGTACCTGCATTAAAGGAATGTGAGTTCAGCTTTTGCAGTACAAAAATGAGCGTAAAGGAGCCAATGCTATCAAGCCTTAATAAAAAATGGTTCGATTCAATTCGCAATCATCCAAGATTTATAGCATTAACCGAAAAAGTTAACACCTTAGAATAAACATAAGCTACTGTCATTTCTGGCAGTAGCTTATTTTGTTGAAATTTTTAATAATATATGATATAATAAAAACACCTTATATCAATAATATCAAGCATTATTGCGGTGTTTTCATTGATGACTAAAAGACACTTTGAAGTGCTAACGGTCTTTGACCGTTTTCAAACACTTTCATGTTTGCTTTTATGATATAATAAAAACACTTTCGTGTTTGCTTTTATGATATAATCAAATAGCAAGGAGGCGCAATATGAGAGTTTGGGAAAATATACCTGTTAGCGAATATGAAAATTGCAGACACGGAATCAGGTTGGTTTCTAAGCCGAGTATAGATAGCGATTTAAATAATGCTATTAAGGGAATGCTTAAATGGTTGCGAAGCAATTATGAATTTCCTATAAGATGTCCCATTTATCTTTATGATTATCCTTACTTGATTTCACGGTCGGGAAAAAAGGTTTCCGCTTCATTTATAGCGCCGTATGATAGATTTGAGGAGCCGTATATAAAGCTTTCCGTAGGCGACTATGAGAGGGAGAAAAAAGAACGGGGACGGGATAATGCGATAGCATCAATTTTTATGTCGATTTTTCACGAGCTTACTCACCATTACCAATGGATTCACGGTATTTTAGGAAAGGATCCAAAAGCCGATGAGCGACAGGCCATATATTATGCTCAAAAGAGACTTTATGAATACGCAAGCACAAGAGAACATCCGTAAAGGAGAAAAAATGTCAGATTACTATACATATGATAAGCAAATAAAATTTAAGTCTTGGGGAAAGCTGAAAAAGCAAATGGAAGGCTTGCTCTGTGACAAATTAAAGGGAAAAATAACATATTTTTTCACATCTTATAGCGTAATGGAAAATTGCTTTGGCAGAGGAGCAATCAATTACGAAAAAACAGAAATAGCCACATTTTGTTGGACTGATTATTTCAACAAGCAATTGCCCGAGGAAAGAAAAACAGGCATTTCAAGAGAAGAATTAATGAAAGAAGATTTTATGAAAAATTGCACACTATGTGAGGCTGATTTCATATACGCAATGACCTTGTTTTTAAAAACGGATATAGAGCATTCGTTAAATTCCGATAATTATTTGTTAAGAGTATTTGCTTTTATGGATAAACGGGTAGGAAAAAGAACGCTTTTAAAAATAAAAGATGATGTATCAGCGCTACCAAAATGGGTGCAGGAATTTTATAAGCTCCGCTGTGAAGCTGAAAGCATAAATTGATTTAATGCTCTTGACATCAGGCGTTTAACTGTGGTAAAATAAAAAAGAATTAGGGGAAGACACCCATAACAAAAAACGAAAATTCAAATAGCAAATCAAGACAAGGGGGCGACACCCATAGAAAAAAACATTATTGTTATTGATGAGCAAGGAAATGAATATGAGGCTACCTATTTAAAAAGGGCTAAAGGTCTGATAAAAAATGGCAGGGCACGCTTCATAAACGAGAATACAATATGCCTTGCGTGTCCGCCAAAGGAATATTTGGAGGATAATAATATGGAAAATAAATCTGCAAATAAATCTGAAATCAAAACAGAAAACAATTTAACCGAAAGAGAAATTTTTGAGCAAATAGTTGCGCTACAAAAGCAAATCACCGAAAACAATGCAAATTCCTTGCATAGATTAGGCGATGTAATAGACAGCGCTTGCGCAGACGAAAACGAAGCGAGAAGCGAACAGGTGTCAGAGATTTGCAATGTGTTTTCTCAACGGGAGCATAATTTAAAAATTATGCTTGAATTTTACATCAAAATGTACGAAAATGTAAGAAAAAACGATGAAGAAAGAAAGGCTGATTTGATAAAGAATGCCTTTTCGGAAATCGCTTCAAAAATCAACAATTCAGACTTGCCTTCCGAGGATAAGTTCGCAGCATTTGGTGATATTACATACTCAATTAAAGAATTGGTTAATGAGATATTAACCTCTTCAAAATAGCAAAATAAAAAGGGCGACTGTCAAATTTGACAGTCGCTTTTAAATTACATTTCCCAATTTCCAAGCCAATTTGAAAATTCCATATAAATTTGGTCCATCTCGCCTTTAAGCTCATCGCCCTTGTTTAATGTGTAAACATAGTCGCTTTTGCCGAACATTTCAACATACTTGTATTCTGATGTGTAATTTCCGTCGTTCAGCTCCTTTAAGGCTTTTTCCGCAAGTGATTTAGCCTTTTCTACATTGGATACTAAGTCATTCAGCTTGCTTTCATCAATAGATTTGATTTTTGCAATGATACCGTCAAAATAGCCGTCCTTATAGCCGTAATTCCACTGCGCGCCGTCCTTAGTTAAGTAGTTGATTGCATCCTGAGGATATAAATAATATCCGGGAACAGTATTTCCGTTTGCATCAGTGTAATTATTTACATAATATGTATTCCAAGCGCAAAGGAAATTTACATAATCGTACATAGCGTACATATCGGTAACAAGGTCGCTTTCTGCCACCTCCTGCCATAATGCGATATCGCTGGAAATTTCATCTGATTTTAAGATAGTATAATCTGCATCAACTATCTTGAAGTTAAATTCATAGCCGTACTTGTCCGTGAAAAATTCATTTTCGCTTGGAGCAACCTCCAATTTTCCCGTAACCTTGATTGCCTGCGTGGTATATGGAAAGCTATCTCCCTTTTTCGGATACACCTCCATAGTGTTGGATAGCTGTGAGGTGTTAGGCACACAGAACGGGCAGGACTGATACGGTAAATTCATTAAAAACATAAATGAGCCGTCAACAGGCGACGAGGTTGCCATATATCCGTTAATTGTAACCGTTTTGCCGTCAATGGATTTGAGATAATCGTAGGTAGATGCAGACTTAAAGCTTAGCTTTATGGCATCCTCTGTGTTGGTGCCACAGCCAAACATAAGAAATAAAGACAGAACGGCAAAAAACAAGCATAAAATTCTTCTTGTCATATTTGCCCCCTTAATCCGCAATGGAATCCTTTTTGGATACAGCAAGCGTCCAAATGGCAGTAGGTAATACGCTGATTATGAACACGCCAAGGAGGATAATTAATTCAAAGATGTAAACCTTGCCCATATTAAGCACAACGCCGTAATTTGAAACAAAATCGCTCATAAATATTAGGCAAAGCCTTGAAACGCCAAAAGCTAAAACAGTGGAAGCAAGACCGATTATGCTATTTTGAATAATATATAAAAGATTAATTTTTCCCATACTTATACCTATCAATCTCATAAGCGATATTTCTTTTGAGGAATGATACATATTAAGCAATGTAATTATGGAAATAACCATAATGTTCATTATAAGAATAATCGCGCAAAGCACATAAACTATGTATTTTGTGTTATTGGCATCATTCAAAACGCCTCTTACCGCATTCATAGGCACAATAGCCTGTAATGTGTGTGTCTCGTTATGCTCATCAGTTACAATTTTGTCATCATATTCGGAAACTATCTGTCCTGCATACGCATCGTTTTTAGTTTTTACAAGAATAGCGCAAACCGTTGCGTGGCTATGTCCCTCGTGTCCTTCTTCTGCGTGCTCGTGCATTTGCCACAGTGTGCGGATTTGCGTAAATACAACATTGTCATATGACGAATGTGTTTCTCTTAAAATTCCGCGAATTGTGATGCCCTGTGTGTGAGTTTCCGCGCTGTTTGCAGAGTGGCTTGTATAAATCACATCACCGACTTTTAAATCATTGTATTTTGCTACATTATATCCAATCACCGCTTGTAATGAGGAATTGTCATCAAGCATTTGTCCCTCTTTAAGCTCCTTTTCAATCAGAAGCTCGCTTGATGTGCCTACAACATTATATCCGTTATAGCTATCAGCCATAGCAAAAGGAATAACCGTTCTTACTCTTTGGTCCATTTGAAGCTGTGATACAACAGAGTAAGGAATAGTGCCAAGAGGCTCCTCCGCAAAGTACATAGTATTCATTGCAAGCTGAGTTTCGCTTCCCGATGGACCGATAATAGCAGAATAATAGCCTGCATTTTCGGTAATGCCGTCGCTTACCTGGTTAGAAACATTGAAGGCGAGAACACCTATTCCCGCTGAAATAACAATCGAAAGCACAATGAGAATTACCTGCACCTTCTTAATAGCCATATTTTTTAGCGCAAATTTCAGCATATTATTCCACCTCCTTCGGTGAAATAACATCCTTCATTCCGCTTGTTATTTCGTTCATATCAATAATTTCATCAAAATAAATACCAAGTCGCTCATCGTGTGTAACGGCGATTAATGTTTTGCCCTTTGATACCTTAACAAGCTCCTTGATAACCTGCTCGCCGATAGCAAAATTCAGATTGCCCGTAGGCTCGTCGGCAAGTATAATTTCAGGAGATTTAACAAGCGCTCTTGCAATAGCGACTCTTTGCTTTTGTCCGCCTGAAAGATGCTTGATTTTACTGCTTTTCTTTTCAAGTATTCCAAGCTCACTAAGTAATTTTGGCGCATTTTGTGTGTCTATTCCCTCTAATTTTAGAATATCGATATTATCCATAACGGTCATATCGTTAATCAACTTGAAATCCTGGAAAATATAGCCAATAGATTTAATGCGGAATTTATCCTTTTCCTTTTGGCTTTTTTCTTGCATATTGACACCGTCAATAATAATTGAGCCGCTTGTAGGCGACATAATACCCGCAATCATATTCAAAAGAGTAGATTTTCCGCAACCGCTTGCGCCAAGCAGCATATAGGATTTTCCGCTTTCAAAAATTATATCCTTATAATCAATAGCAGTTTCATTTTGAAATTGCTTTGTAACGCTTTTTATTTCTATCATATTAGTTCCTTTCTTTTTTTGCAGAAAAGAACAGGTCTTTTCTGTATTTATAAAAAATAATATAAATACGGAAAAATCAATCGGATAGCTTGTCTCTTAGCTTAATAGGAGTTAATTCCACACCCCTGTATTTTGTTAAAATAAAGGCGAGTAAGGAAACAATATAATAAGCTACAGCTAAGATAAAAATCAGAACAAAAAGCAACGAAAGAAAATCATTTAAGCTTCTTAACAGCTCGCATTGAGTACAGGTTGTATGATCACAAATATGTTCGTGCGCGCCGAAGCAAGCAAGCGTAAGCATAAAAAGAACCAACAGAACCATAATGACAGATATAAAGGATTTAACTGCTTTATTCATTGTATCCCTCCTTTCCTATATTATAGATTATAGCACCGATAGCAGCAGATGTCAACAAACTAATTGTTAAAAATAAATTGCCATTCCTTAAAGAATGGCGAAATTTATTGATGATTTTTATAGTATTTAGCAAGACCGCCCGATGAGGTTTCACGGTAGTCGCTAAGTAGGTTTTTGCCTGTTTCGTACATAACCTTAACTACCATATCAAAGCGAAGCTTGCTTGAGCTTGCCAGAAAATTAGCAAGTGATAATGCGTTAATAGCGCGCATTGCGGCAACCGCATTTCTTTCAATGCAAGGAATTTGAACAAGACCGCCGATAGGATCACAGGTTAAGCCTAAATGATGCTCCATTGCAACCTCGGCGGCATATTCAATTTGATTTAAGCCCATTTCAAAAAGCTCAGCCAAAGCGCCCGCCGCCATTGAGCAAGCAGTACCGATTTCCGCCTGACAGCCACATTCCGCGCCGCTTATAGAAGCATTTTTCTTTATGATGTTACCGATAATACCGCCTGTTGCAAGAGCATGTAAAATTTCAGTGTCGGAAAAATGCTGCTTGTCCTGCATATATTTCAGAACAGAAGGCACAACACCGCACGCGCCACAGGTTGGAGCAGTCACAATAGTGCCGCCGCCTGCATTTTGCTCGCCAACCGCAAAGGCGTATGAGCATACAAGACGGTTTTCCCTTGTTTGAGCAGATTCATCAATATGCTTTTGATTAAAGAGAATTTGCGCTCTTCTTTGAGTACCAAGACCGCCGGGCAAAATGCCTGTTGTAATAAGACCTTGACGGATTGATTCCTTCATTTGTTGCCAGATTTTTGAAAGATAATCCCAAATCTCCTTGCCCTCACATTCCTCAACATATTCCCAGATACGAATATTCTTGCGAGCGCAGTAATCTGCAATTTCAGAAAAGGTATTTAGACTGTAAACCTCTTTGTTTGTAATTTTAGTGTCGGGATTTTCCTCTCCGTCAAAAACGATAGTACCGCCGCCCACACTGTAAACTCTCTTTTTACCAAGAAAAGCTCCGTTTTCGTATGCTTCAATATCCATTGTGTTAGGATGCACATTGCAAGGCGATACCTTATCCATGGTGATTTCACAGCTTACAGGCTCAAATGTCTCGCGGATAATTCTGTCAGTGCCGTGTCCCTCGCCTGTTAAAGCAAGCGAGCCATAAAGAGTAACCTTAAAAAGGTCAGCGGTAGGGAATAGCTTTTTAACGCTTTTTACAGCTCTTTCAGGTCCCATAGTATGTGAGCTTGACGGACCTCTGCCTATTTTATATAATTCACGAAGAGATTGCATAAATACTCCTTAAAATTGTTTTCAATAATATTGTAACCTTAAATTGATAAAAAGTCAACCTTAATTCTTTATTCTTATTTTAAAAGGCTTATCGGTTACGAATTTATTTTCAATTCCTTCATAAAATTCACCGTCCGCAAAGCTTTCGCTTCCGCCCATAAAAACACAGTATTCCATATTGGGCATATAATACATAAATTGCTTTTTAAAGCTTGCGCCGTTTGCACCGAATACCAGAGCATCACTCTCATATGCTCTTTTAGTATTTTCCATTGATATTAAATCAAATGTGGACGCGCCAAAATATGAATACTTGAAATTTCCCTTGGTAAGGGAAAACGCAATACATCTTTTCGTTGAGCGCTCAATATACATTTCCTCATTCATATCAAAATTAAAGCTTCCCAATGTAAGCTCATTTGAAAACACAGTATATTCTATATCCTTATTTTCTAAAACTTCAACGCATTCCTTAAAATATTTTTCCTCATTTTCAGTTTGCGGCAATGCTAAAAATATATGCCTTATAACCACATCCCCTGTCATTTTATCAAAATATGCGCAGGATTTATTATTGTAGGTAAGGATAACATACTCGCTTATCTCACCGTATCCAAGATATTTACTCATATCGCTCGAGAAAACCGAGGACTTTGAGTGATTTGAAATATCAATTACAGTCAGACTGTTATTTTCCTCAATGCAAACCGCATCATTGTGATTATAGGAATAAGCAGTAATATATGTATTGTTATTCCTATTAACAAAAAGCATAATATTTGAAGCAATGAATATTACAATGCACACAGCCATAACGGATAACGAAAGCTTCAATTTCTTTCTTGGCAAAATGAAAATAAGTATCACCGATGCGCACAGTAAAACAGAAGCAATTAACTGTAAATTACTTGTTATCGGCAAAAGCAAATTCTTGAAATCAGATGTATATTTGCACACATCAAGAACAAAATCGCAAATAATCTCGCAAAAATAAATAAGCGGATTAGAAATAAACCGAATAGGCAGCAGTATTAAAATGAAAGGCACTAAATAGATAATTATATTTATAATCGGCACTAAAATTATATTTGCCAAAACAGAGGCTAAGGAAAAGGAGCCGAAATATAAATATGTAAAGGGCAAGCAAAGAAATGTCACTGCCATAGTTGTGCATAGCGTCAAAAAGCAAAATCTTAATAATTTGCTTCTTAATTTATAAATAACTCTTGTTCTGTAAATTAGTTTTGCCGAAAGCATACATCCGACCATTGCAAGAAAGGATAGCATTAAGCCTATTGAAAAAATCAAATAAGGCGAAAAAGCGCAAATTAGAGTAACAGTTACAAAAAGAGTAGTTATCTTTTCAGGCACCGACCAAAAAATATACGATGAAAAGAATAATATCTGCATAAGTCCTGCGCGGATTGCAGGCTCTGAAAATCCCGATATACCCACAAAGAAAAAGATAATAACGGAAATTAATATAAACTGCGCCGACGACGGAAGAAAGGTTTTAGAAAGAGCAAACCCAAGCATTGTAACAATAATTGAAACATGCATACCGCTAAGCGAAAGAATATGCACAATGCCAAGCCTTGTAAAATCCCTGTTTGTATCTCTTGACAAAAGATCTCTGTTGCCAAGCAAAAGAGCAGATACCAATGGGTACGCTCTGTCACTTAAATTTTTCTTGATTATACCGTCTAAAAAGGAATTTATCCCTCGTAATGTGTCAATAAAATTGGGTTTTCCCTCTGAAATTTCCAAATATTCCTCAATTTCACCGTCAATCAGAATCCCATTGTCACGGTAGTATGATGCAGAATCAAAGCCAACAGGCATACTCCGAATAGACGAGAAAACCACCTTGGCTTTAAAAATATCATTTCTTTTCATAGATGCGGAATCATCGGTAACCATAGCATTAAACTCCTGCTTTTCGCCGTTTACGCTGTCAATCTTAATGCTGTATCCCGCAAAATATTCCTGATTAAAAAGCACATCCTCAACCGTTCCCGAAATTTCATATACCTCACCGTCACAAAGCTCATATGCTTTTTTGTCCTTTTGAAAGGTGCAAATTGAAATCACAATAGCCAACAAAACAAAAACCGTGATGCAGGATATCCTGGCAAATAAATCAAGAAGCATCTTGCTTTTGCGCGCAAAATATAAGCAGCCAAAAATCAGAGAGGTAATAATCGCTATGCCGCCAACAATAGCCAAAGATACATAATCAAGCTCAAAGCTGACATATAGCGTCACAAGAAAAAACAAGCAGCCAAGCGCAAGATTTCTATACTTAAATAGGTTAATTATCAACACCTCCCCGCATTTTTTCTACATTTTACCACATATATATACAAAAAACAAGAGGACACTTGCTTTATGTGCAAAATGTCCTCGTTTTTATTTAATTAACCGCCAAGATATGCCTTGCGTACCATTTCGCTTGAAGCAAGCTCACTGCCTGTGCCTGAAAGAACGATTTTACCGTTTTCCAAAACATAGGCTCTGTCGGAGATAGCAAGTGATTTGCCGGCATTTTGCTCAACCAATAAAATAGTTGTGCCGTCCTTGTTGATATCCTTAATGATTTTAAACACCTCATCAACTAAAAGCGGTGAAAGTCCCATTGAAGGCTCATCAAGCATAAGAAGCTTAGGATGACTCATAAGCGCTCTGCCGATTGCAAGCATTTGCTGCTCACCGCCTGAAAGCGTGCCCGCAATCTGATTTTTTCTTTCTGCAAGCCTTGGAAATCTCTCATAAACCATTTCGATATCTTGCTTGAAATCCGCTTGATCCTTTTTCATTGAATAAGCGCCCATTAAAAGATTTTCGTAAACCGAAAGCTCTTGGAAAATTCTTCTTCCCTCAGGCACCTGTGTCATACCTAAATGAACGATTTTGTGGCAAGGCGTCTTTGTAATGTCCGCTCCGTCAAATGTAACCACACCTGATTTTTTAGGAATAAGTCCTACAACAGATTGCATTGTGGTTGTTTTTCCTGCGCCGTTAGCGCCGATAAGCGTTACAATTTCACCTTGATTTACCTCGAAGCTAATGCCGTGTAGTGCTCTGATTACGCCGTAGCAAACCTCAAGGTCATGTACCTCTAATAAAGCCATAGCATTAACCTCCTATATATGCCTTAATAACCTCTGGGTTACTAAGCGCAGTTTTTGTATCGCCCTCTGCAAGCACAGTACCGAAGTTAAGAACTGTAATTTCATCGCAAAGACCTGACACAAATTTCATATCGTGCTCAATCAATAGAATTGTCATATCAAATTGCTCACGGATAATCTTAATTGTTTTTACAAGGTCCTCAGTTTCGTGAGGATTCATTCCTGCCGCAGGCTCGTCAAGAAGTAAAAGCTTTGGATTTGTAGCCAACGCTCTTGCTATTTCAAGCTTTCTTTGCTTGCCGTACGGAAGGTTGCAGGCAAGATTGTTTCTTTCATCCTCTAAATCGAAGATGCGAAGAAGCTCCTTTGCTCTTGCTCTCATCGATTTTTCAACCTTGAAATGACGGGGAAGACGGAAAATGCTTTCAAAAAGATTGCATTTAAACTCAGGCTGATTTGAAAGACCAACCATAACATTACGGACAACAGTCATATTGTTAAATAAACGAATGTTCTGGAATGTTCTTGCAATACCCTTGTGATTGATTTTATCCTGCGGTAAGCCTGTCAGGTTTTCACCGTTTAAGAAAAATTCGCCGTCAGTTGGTTGATATACGCCTGTCAAAAGGTTAAATACAGTAGTTTTACCTGCGCCGTTAGGACCGATAAGACCGTAAATTTGATTTTTCTTGATTTTGAGATTTACATTTTGAGCCGCCTTAAGACCGCCAAAGGTGATACCTAAGTCTCTTGTCTCAAGAACATAGTCACTCTCGATGTTTTCTCGCTTGTGTGATTTTTTGAGGATTTTAGTATTAACAAAGGATTTTATATTATCAAAAAATTTTGCCATTACTTGTTACCTCCTCTTTCACCAATATCTGCGCTGTTATCGCCTGTATTATCAATGATAACATCAGTTGAAAGCACCTCATCCATTGAAATCTTAGTAGGTACAACATCCCAACGAACCGCGTCATCGCCGATTTTAGACGGATCATGCTTAGGCTTAATAAGTAAGCGCCATAGGTTAGTAAAGTTATACTTTTCACGGAATGTCTTAAGTGATGGAGCATTTCTGTAAATAACCAAAATAATAAGAACAAGCGCGTAAATAAGATCCTTAGCAACCGCAAAGTTACCGCCAAGCTTAGTTTGAAGGATAGTATTTAAAGCAGTAATAAGAACAGCGGAAATAATTGAGCCGTTAACTGTCATACCGCCTAAAACTACAATAACCAATATTTCAATAGAGTAGTTGTAATCAAATGTAACTGCTTGAATGCTTTGTACACTATAACTGTATAAAACGCCTGCAAGACCTGCAAAAACCGCAGATACAACGAAGCCCATAAGCTTGTATTTTGTTACATTAATACCGGTAGCTCTTGCCGCAATTTCATTATCACGAATAGCGGTAATAGCTCTGCCGTGCTTACTCTTAATAATATTTTGAATTACAAAAATAGTTAAAAGAACAACAAGCGCGCCTACTGTAAATAGCATAAAGCGCATGCTTCTGTTTGTTGTAAAGTCAGGAGTTCTAAGACCTGTATGGCTTCCAAAGAACTCACTGTTTTCAATAATGTTCTTTACGATCTCACCAAATGCAAGAGTTACAATTGCAAGATAGTCACCTCTTAATCTGAGAGCCGGAAGACCAACGATAAAGCCGCAAAGACCTGCGCAAAGACCGCCAACAATAAGAGCAAGAATTACTGTGACAATATTAGTGCCACCAAGTGAGCTTGAAAGAAGAACCGCAAGCTTACCGCCTACATAAGCACCAATACACATAAAGCCCGCGTGACCGAGTGAAAGCTCACCAAGGAAGCCTACAACCATATTAAGTGAAACTGCAAGAATAATAGCAATTACGCTTTGCTCTAAAAGGGCTAAGGTCGTTCCGGGAAGAGCGCCGAGCGCGCCCATAATTGTTAAAATAATGGCAAGAGAACCGATAACGGTATAGCTTAAATAATTTTTTACAAATTTTCTCATTATACCTTCTCCCTTCTTTTCTTACCAAGAATACCTGTTGGCTTTACTAAAAGTACAATAATAAGAATTGAGAATTCAATTGCAACCGCATAGTCACCA
>JAFQAM010000281.1 GCA_017416885.1 Clostridia bacterium
ACCTTGATTATTCGTAAATAATCACCTTTCCTAAATATTTATTGATTATTTTACGATGCCGTTTTTCTTAAGAAGAGACTTTACTGTTTCAGTTGGTTGAGCACCGTTTTCAATCCATTTTTGAGCCTTTTCAGCGTCAATCTTAACCTCAGCTGGATTTGTAAGTGGATTGTAGTAACCGATTTCATCGATAAACTTACCATCTCTTGGTGATCTTTCATCTGCAACGATTACACGGTAGAAAGGAGCCTTCTTTGCGCCCATTCTTCTAAGTCTGATTTTAACTGCCATTTTTGTTTTCCTCCAAAAAAAATTATTATTATTTAATGTTATCTATAAAAAGCCATTAGAATGGCATTTTCATCTTTTTACCAAAGCCGCCGAAGCCCTTAAACTTACCGTTTGTCATTTGCTTCATAAGCTTTTTCATTTGGTCAAATTGCTTCAAAAGCTTATTGATATCCTCAACAGATGTACCGCTACCCTTAGCAATGCGTTTTTTTCTCGAAGAATCAATAATATTTGGATTTTCACGCTCCTTCGGCGTCATTGAAAGGATAATTGCTTCCGTATGCATCAGCATATTTTCGTCAATTTGAACATCCTTTAAATTACCTGCGCCGGGCATCATTGCAAGCACGCTTTCAAGTGAGCCCATCTTTTTTAATTGAGCAAGCTGTTCAAGATAATCAGTAAGAGTGAAGGCGTTTTCCTTCATTTTCTTTTCTAATTCCTCAGCCTTTTTCTTGTCAAAATTCTCCTCAGCCTTTTCAATTAAGGAGAGAACATCGCCCATACCAAGGATACGGGAAGCCATTCTGTCAGGATAAAAAGGCTCAATTGTATCAAGCTTTTCACCTGTACCTACAAACTTGATTGGCTTGCCTGTAACATATCTTACGGATAGAGCAGCGCCGCCACGAGTGTCACCGTCAAGCTTCGTAAGAACAACACCTGTAATATCAAGCATGTTGTTAAAGGATTCAGCAACATTTACGGCATCCTGACCAAGCATTGCATCAACAACTAATAGAATTTCAATAGGCTCTGTTGCTTTTTTGATGTCTTGAAGCTCCTTCATAAGAACCTCATCAACATGTAAACGGCCTGCAGTATCAATAAATACCATATCGAAGCCATTCTTTTTAGCATAATCAAGAGCATTTTTCGCAATTGAAACAGGATTTTTTGATTTTTCCTCTGCATAAACAGGAATTGAAAGTTTTTCGCCAACAATTTGAAGCTGTTTAATAGCCGCAGGACGATATACATCACAAGCAACAAGCAATGGATTTTTGCCTTGCTTCTTATATAAGCCGGCAATCTTACCTGAGTGAGTTGTTTTACCGGCGCCCTGTAAGCCAACCATCATAACAACCGTTGGTGGACGGGAAGAAATCTCCAATTTTGCCTGAGTTTTTCCCATTAAATTTATAAGCTCCTCGTTAACAATCTTAACAACCTGTTGAGCAGGGAGCAAGCTTTCAAGCACCTCAGAGCCGACAGCTCTTTCAGTTACTGTTTTAATAAAGTCACGAACTACCTTGAAGTTTACATCCGCCTCGAGTAAAGCAAGCTTAATTTCGCGCATGCCTTCTTTTACATCAGCGGCAGTTAATTTACCTTTGCTTCTGAATTTCTTAAAAGCATTAGATAATTTTTCTGTCAAGCCTCCAAACATAGACATAAAAGATACCTCCTTTTTTAATATTCTGCCATCTCCTTAATTTCATTAATTAAAGAGTGTATTCTTGAAGAAATATCATTATTGTTTATATTTTGATTAATATTTTCAAGCTCATTAGCGATTTCTGCTGATTTTTTAAGAAGCTTTGAAAAGCGTGAAGCCAAATGAAGCTTTTCTTCCATATCTATTAATATAGTTTCACCTTTTTTCAAAACGCTGCGTACGCCTTGGCGTGAAATCTCAAATTTTTCTGCAATTTCAGCAAGAGAAAAATCTTCGTTATAATACATATCAAGCATGTCACTTTGACGCTCAGTAAGTATATCACCGTAAAAATCAAGCAAAAGAGAAATATTAAGGTTTTTTTCAAACATTAAATTCGCCTCCAAACTTGTGTAAACCAAATTACTTTACAAGTATAACAGATGAATGTCATTTTGTCAATAGTAAATTTTATTTTTTGAAAAAAATTTTACAGTTTATATAATCAAAAATATAATAAATCAAAAAACAAGGCATAAACTTAAAATTATTCATATAAAATAAAATCTCAGCAAAAATCTAATTTCCAAATAAAATATATTTTGTATAATTAGATTTTTGCTCTTAAAATTATCATTCATGAAAACAGTGTTTTTGTTATGTCAATTTAACATTTCATCATTCAAAGGAAAAATTTTAAGAATATCGAATAAAGCATTTTTATCATCTTTAATTATAATTGTTTAAAATTTTTTAAATTAACTAATAATCAATTAAATCGTGTTAATAAGTATTTAGTTAATAAATCTCTTAAATAAATTGATTAAATGATGTATTGATAAAATAAAAGAATAAAAACCGCGCTTTCACGAGCAGTGATTTATAAAACGACATAACTATAAAAATAAGCTCTTACAAAAATAATATGCATTATCAGATAAGCAAAAAATATTGATAGTTATAATTGTTTTTAATTTTCATTAAAATAATTAATATTTAAATTAAAAAATTATTATCTAAAAAATCAGTATCAATATAATCAATAATTCATATAAGCAAAAGCGCCAAGAAAACCATATATTATAAGGCTTCTTGGCGTATTCTCTTAATTATATAAAAC
>JAFQAM010000282.1 GCA_017416885.1 Clostridia bacterium
ACGGTTATCTCGTTTTTCTCTGTGTTAATGGCTACGATATTGAAGGTAACATATACTTCTCCATCATAGAGTTGAAATTCAGAAAGATAATATTTCTTGAATTCCATTGATTTTTCAATTTTCTTTTGAACTTGCTTTTTCATAGGACTTTACCTACCTTTCATATTTATTTTTACCTTTCGGCAGAGTCAAAAAAGCACAGGTGGAGTTTTCGGTCTTAATACTTAAAAATCAAAAAACAGATGTCAACAGATATAAGAAAAAATATTGCTCATTTACCTTTGCTTTTAAGGTTCTAAGCAATATTTTTTCTCTGTTTACATCTGCGACACCTGTGCTAAAATAGACTCGGGCGGAAGGTAAATATGACAGATAGATTGTATAATAATAGAGCTTAACAAAATAGAGCCTGATTTTACATCAAGCTCTATACTATTTACTATTCGCACCTCGAATATCGGCTGTTATTTCTTTAATTTTTTCAGGTACACAATTTCGAGATACATCGGTGTCATAGTAATAGCCACGGTATCTGAACGGATTAATATCACCTAATCCAAAACCGCTAGTATCGGTTATTGTATGATTACCCCAAGCATCATAAGTATATTTTACCATAGTTGTGCCTGTTGTGTCAAGAATTTCAATTACATTACCAAGCAAGTCCTTCTTGTAGTAATATACTTCACCAAGATATGCAAATGCAATAGGCGATGAATTTTCATCATAGAAAAACTCAAAACCGTTAGACTGCGCGAATAAACGACCTTTCTTCCTTAATTAAGGTTTCGTGTAAATTTAATCTTGCACCGTTGCCGCAGCTTGAATTTTTCTCGTCGCCGTTGATAATATGCGAAATTTGCACTCCCATTTGCTCGTCTGAAATATCGGGAACAACGATAGTCCCTTTTCCTGTTTGCATATCTACATATGCGCTTGCTCCTCCCACCAGTGGGAATTGCTTTTTAATTTTTTTGTTCATTTTTCTTTTCCTTTCATTTTGTTTAAATTTTGTTTTTGTTATACAGTTTTTTGATTTTTCATTAAAACACGCAATCGCATCACGCTCCTTTTTGCTTTTCTGCTTGGATTATAAAACAAAAAAACCGGAGTTGACCGGTAAACTTTTGCATAAAAAAGAAAAATGCCCTTGAAAATCAAGAGCATTTTTGTGTTTATTGATTTTTGTTAACTTGAAAAATAATTATCTAATTATCATTTTTCTACTACGAAAATTGGATTTTCGCTTACATTTACGGTTACAACGCCGTCTGCGTTTTCAAGGTCGGATTGCTTGCCCTTGTATGCTTCGTTTACGAACTCTACAAGCTTAAAGTCGCCCTCTCCTACATTTAATTTATAGTCGGGAACCTTTGTGCCGTCAGAGGTTTTGCACCATACTGCGTATTTTGCTTTGCCGTCGTTTGTAACATACTTAAAGAGCATTACATTTTCGTTGCCTGAATCAAGCACGGAGTCAAAATAGCAATCCTTAAGCATTTCCTTAAGAGTATATACATAATAGAAGGAATCCTTCTTATTGCCTTGAATTACATTTGTTGGGTCAATCTCAATTGGGAAGCGGATAAGTCCCGATGAGCCGTACTTACCAACCGCTGTTTCCTCAGGTCCACAGTCTCTTGACATATACATAGCAGCCTTTTCAATGCCGATTGAGGAAAGGAGCAAGTATTCACGAACAAGCCACATAGCTTGAACCTGTCTGCCTGTGTATTCTGCATATGCGTGAGCAGATGTTGAGGTTTTGAAGCTTTGGGTAGTGTCCCAACCAAACTCGGTTAGCCAAATTTCCATATTTGGATAATATCTGTCTCTGAAATCACGAATCTTATCAAATGCGCCTACGATATTGCCCTCCTCAGGGGAAATACCAACCCAAACCGCTTGACCTTGGTCGCCACGGTCCTCAAGGTTGACATTACCGTATTTTGCCATACCTGCCTCGTCAAGCTTTTTACCGCAGTAGCAGTGAGCATTGATAACATCGAATGGAAGCTTTCCGTCCTTACGGTTGTACTTGCACCAGAATTGCATTGCGCGAAGTCTGCCATAGTGAAGTCCTGCGCCGCCTGACATTGACATCATAAAGTTAGGATCGGCTTGCTTTACACCAACATTCTTATATTTGCCCTCGTGTCCGTCGTAGCACATACTTAAGAATGCTGCGTGCTCAAACGGTGTGTAATATGGAATTCTGCCAAGCCATGTGCCGTCAGGCTCGTTAAGCGGCTCAAGCGCATTCATAACGCCAAGACCGATTTTCTTTTCCTGTCCCTCTGCAACCTGAATCAAGTCGGGATCAATATTCTTATTGCTACCGTATCTTGCAACTACTTGGAATAGCATTGCTGCATAGCTGTAATAGTTATACGGATCTGTTGAGT
>JAFQAM010000283.1 GCA_017416885.1 Clostridia bacterium
AAACAATTTAAATTATCCCGCATTATTGGAAAACTACGAAAAAATGTTCCTACAATTTATGCCAAGACAACCATTAGATGCAGGCTTTGTAGTAGATCTCGGTGCCGTAAAGCAGATTGGAATAGTTCAACCCTACATATACAGTATTTCACATGATGCTGCAATAGAGCTTTATACCTCAGTAGATGGTGAACAGTACGAATATGCGGATAGCGTATGCATTAGCAAAACCAATAACCCAAACGCGCTTAGTGTATTACAGCTACAAGCAAATAACAATGCAAGATATATTAAAATCATTGAAAAAACGGATTCTTTTTTAGGCAGCAATCTTGCCTTTAAGGGTATTGAAATTTACGAGACAAACGATTCAGGATGCTATGAAATAAAGCAATATAATGGCGCAACAAACTATATTCGTAATATTTTATAATCAATACAAAATGATTAAAAAGCGAGGTGGCGTGATGGTTAATGTTTTTTAAATTGGTTAATTCCTTTTCTTTGCGGTACCGCGATTTCTGCCATTGGGCTTGTGTTCAATCTTATAAAACAACAAAGCAAGTCACAAAAAGCAATATCCCAAGGTCTGCAAGCTTTACTTAGAAGCGATATAATTCGTATTCATGATAAGTATGTGGACTTGGGTTATTGCCCGCTGAATATAAAAGAAGCATTGCATAGAGAATATATTTCCTATCACAATTTAGGCGGAAACGATATAGCAACTCTTTTATACGAGGAGACAATGGAATTACCCGAACACAAGGAGGTGCATTATGAAGGAAAAGCTTAAGGATGTAGCAACACGAGCATTTAAAACCTTTTGGCAAGCTATGATAGCATATCTTATAGCCACATTTGGCACACAGCTTGCAGGAGTTGATGTTTTTGATGCAAGCGCTTTAAAAAATGTGTTTATAAGCTTACTGATTGGCGCTTTATCAGCAGGAATTTCAGCCGCTTGGAACGGCGTTATTCAACCGTTGCTTGACAGAACAAAATAAATTAAAAACAAGGAACAGATTGCCTCTGTTCCTTGTTTTTAATTTTCCAACATTATATGACCTTTATTTTCCTCACGGGTAATTGCATATTCGCTTGGGTCAAAGTCAGGGAATTCCTCGGGCATTGTGGATTTAATTGCGCAGATTGCAACTGCCAATTGATAATCGTCAGGCTCCTTTGTTGTTAATCTTTGCATCCAAAGACCGGGAGCAGATAGCGCTCTTGTAAACCAATTATTATGCTTGCCCGCAAGCATAATAAATTCATAGCCAACGCCCATAATAATAGGAAGCATAGCGACCTTAACAAGGCTTCTTAGCCAAGGCATACCGTGAAATTCGGGGATAAAGATGCCTACAATAATGCTGATAAGCAGCATTACAAATAGGAAGCTTGTACCGCAACGGGGATGGAAGCGAGAGCATTTTCTTGCATTTTCGGGAGTTAGCTCCATACCGCTTTCGTAGCAAGCAATTGACTTATGCTCAGCGCCGTGATATGAAAATGTTCTCTTAATATCCTTCATAAGTGAAACGGACGCAATATAAATAATGAAAATCAAAATTCTTATAA
Source organism: Clostridia bacterium (assembly GCA_017416885.1). Lineage (GTDB taxonomy): Bacteria > Bacillota > Clostridia > Oscillospirales > CAG-272 > RGIG2000. Next base: position 1,582 of record JAFQAM010000283.1, read on the forward strand.
CGCCCTCAATCACAGCCTGTAAAATATGCTTTAGCTCAAATGATACCTCGCCTGTGGTTGAATCCACAATTTTATCAACTAAAGGTCCAGCCTCATATCCGTTTTTAATATGGAAATTGTTGATTGGAATGTTAATTAAATCTGTTGCATAGGTTGGCAAGAACATAAATAAGCCAATAGCAAGGGCTAAGCCTAAAATTAATGAAATTACCATAATAAAGCCTGTTGAAGCGCTACTGTCCTTATCCTTCTTTTTGTCGGATTTTGCTTCGTTAGCTTCAATTTCCGCTTTATTGCTTTCAGCATTTTCGCTTTCTTGCTTCTTTTCTAATTCTTCAACGGAAATTCCTTGCTTTTTAGCTTCCTTTTCAAGCTTCTTTTGAGCTTTTTTAGCTTCCTTTTCTCTTTTCTCCTGCTCCTCTAATTCATCAATACCAAGCATATCGGTGGAGTCGCCAAGAGTCTTAAAAGATAAAATCATAGATTCAACGAAGCCAACCACTCCTCTTAAAATAGGAATGTTCAACCATTTATGCTTTTCCTTTTTAGGATGGAATTCACTGTTTCTTATTTCAATGCTTCCGTCCTCTTTTCTGACAGCAAGAGCAACCTTGGTGACATTTTTCATCATAACGCCCTCAATTACCGCTTGACCGCCTACACTGTTAGCCCTACAAGGTGGGCAATTCTTTTCGCTCATAGATCTCCTCTCTCTAACTATTTTTGTTTCTTTCTCTGTCAAGATAGCTTTGTAAAATTAAGCAAGCGGACATTTCGTCAATAATATTCTTTCTTTTCTGTCCTCTTGTATTTGTCTGATTTAAAATTACATGGGCATTTGCAGTTGAAAGCCTTTCATCAAAAAGCTCCACCTTAATCCCTGTAATTTCCTCAAGGTGCTTTCCAAATGCTTGTACCTTTTCGCTTCGCGGACCGAGAGTGCCGTTCATATTTATAGGATGACCTAAAACAATAAGACCGACATCATTGCTTTTAGCCACCTCAGCCACGCTTTCCGCGGTTTTTAAAAAGCCTGTGCTTTTAATACAGCCTGCGCCGCTTGCTAAAAATCCGCTTAGATCCGATAAAGCAAGACCTGTGCGCGCATCTCCGTAGTCAACACCTAAAATCTTTTTTTGAGCCATTTCTACCTCATAATAATATATAAAAATAATACTAAAATAAACTTTTATTTATTTTAGCATATAATTATAATTAAATCAATGCAATATTGTAAATTTTTTAATAGCCAATCTACAAAAAATTTTAATTAGATGATTGCATTTTTAAAAATAATATGGTATATTATAATTACAAGGATAATTATATGAAAAGGAGATACATTATGGAAAAGAAGACTAACGGCGTTTTAAAAGCCATTTTAATCGTTTCAGGCGCACTTGTATCACTTGCAGGCGCAATCGCTATTCTTTATACAGTAATAAAGAAGCATTTCAAATTTACAATTGAGCTTTGTCCGGATGACGCAGAAATCTGCGATTGCGAAGGCGAAGAATGTATTTGTGGCTGCTGTCACGAAGAGGTATGTGAGGAAGAAGCAGAGGACGAGGACGAAATCTCACTCTGTCCGGAAGACTGCGAATGTGACAACGATACAGCTTGCAAAAATGCAAATCCTGACGCTGAATAATAAAACCAAGGGAGTGATTTCACTCCCTTAATTTTTGCCTGTAAATATATGTTGATTTTACTTAATTTTTATGATATACTTGTATAGAAAAAGCCCGACATTTCAGTCAGGCTTGGAGCTAAAGATGAGGATTGAACTCACGACCTGCTGATTACGAATCAGCTGCACTACCACTGTGCTACTTTAGCATTAAGATAATTTTACTATAAATTATAGCTTTTGTCAAGGGGGGAAAATATGAATTTATGTGATATAAAAACCGTCAAGCGCATAATGGCAGAGTTTGGCACAGGCACAAAAAAATCATTCGGTCAGAACTTTTTGATTAATGCAGATATACCGTATAATATCGCAGAGGAAAGCTATTCCTATCATAGATTAAGACATCCCGACCTTGATAGCGGAGTAATTGAAATCGGCCCCGGTATCGGCTCTCTTACCTATGAGCTTGGGCAAAGATATAAAAGCGTAGTAGCCATTGAAATTGATAAAACGCTTATCCCGATTTTAGATAAAACCTTAGGCGAGCTTGACAATATTAAGATAATCAATGATGACTTTTTGAAGCTTGACACAGTAAAGCTGATTGATGACAATTTTGGCAATATCCCCGTATCTGTGTGCGCTAATTTGCCATATTATATAACCACACCGATTATTATGAAGCTTCTTGAGGAGTCAAGAGACGGTGACAGAAACAGACTCACCTCAATAACCGTTATGGTGCAAAAGGAGGTTGCAAGCCGCCTTTGCGCAAGCGAAAAGGACAAGGACTACGGCGCAATAACCGCATCAATTAACTATTACGGCACAGTAACAAAGCTATTTGATGTAGCTCCCGATAATTTTCTGCCGCCGCCAAAGGTAACCTCAAGCGTTGTCAGAATTGAGCTTTACGAAAAGCCAAAATATAGCGTCAAGGATGAAAAAACACTCTTTGATGTTATCAGCGGCGCATTTATCCAAAGACGAAAAACAATGCTCAACTCACTTTCCTCACATATTTCCTATATATCCAAGGAAAGAATAGGAGAGATTATTACCGAGTTAGGCTTCGATATCGCAATCAGAGGCGAAAGGCTTTCAATAGAGGATTTTTGCCGACTTGCAGATAAAATTTATGATGAAAAAATAAAAGAGAGTAAAATATGATTTTAGTAGGAACAACAATAAACGCGCTTGTGGTTGTAGTTGGCGCGCTTTTAGGCGTGCTTGTGTCTAAGCTTTTAGCTAAAAGCCCGCGTCTTGTAGATTTGCCGCAGGTAGCATTAAAGGCAATATCCTTATGCGTAATTTTCTTAGGAATTCAAGGCGCTTTTGATAGTAGAAAGCCGCTTGTACTTATTTTGTCACTTGTAACAGGCGCAATTATAGGCACAATTATCGACCTTGACGGCGGACTTCAAAAATTAGGCACAATGGTGGAAAAGAAGCTTGTAAAAAAACAGCTTCCCCCACAGCAAATGTTTGAGCTTGACGAGGAGCTTGCGCAGAAAAATGTTGCAAGAGCATTTGTAAGTACAACCCTTGCTTGCTGCGTAGGAGCTTTAACAATTAAAGCCGCTATGGAAAGCGGAGTAAGTAATGGCGCAAACCAGACATTTATGTATGCAAAAATCGTTCTTGATTTTGTAACCGCAGTAGTATTTGCTTCATCCTTCGGCTATGGCGCAGCGCTTGCCGCTATTCCGATTTTACTCTATCAAGGCACACTTGAGGTGCTTTTCAACCTTGCAGGCCCAATAATGAGCGACTATATGATAGCAGAAATGTCTGCCGCAGGCTCAATTATCATTATCGCATTAGGCTTAAATATGCTCGGCGCATCTAAGGTAAAAATCGCAAACCTTATCCCCGCTATGTTTATGCCAATTTTGTTCTGCTTAATAATCAAATAAAAAATTTTGTGAACAAATCACACAATTTTTTATTGATTGGTAATGCACCGAAGGTGCAATTTATGTGCGGTAGCACAATTCATGGCATAGCCAATTCATGAGGCAACGCCTCAATTTATGTTGCAAAGCAACATTCATCGTAATAAAAATGTGTCAAAGAACAGCTCAGTGGCACAATTATAAAGCAACAAAACGACCGAAAAATCGGCCGTTTTTTATTGTTATAATTTATCTTAGAGGCTTAGGAGTATCAATAATACCGCATAAATAGTCAATAGAAATGTTGTAAAATTCCGCAAGAATGATATATTTATCAATTCCCATTAGCTGAACACCGTTTTCCCATTTGCTAATCTGTTGTCTTGTTGTCCCAAGGATTTTAGCAATATCTGTTTGCTTTAAATCTCTGTCCTCTCTTACATCCTTTAATCTATTCATTTTTAATACCTCATTTGTTGTTTTTATAATTATATCACGCACCTTATAAGTTTCTCTTGACACGCACCTTAAAAGATGCTAAAATATTTATATAAAAGCAAAAGAGGTGTAAAAATGGAAGATTTGATTAAAAAAATATACTATGGAAATCTTTATCCCTGCGAAAAATGTGGGATAAACAACAGAAGCATTAAAAAGTTAGCGCAAGAAATAGCTAAAAAAAGAGAAGCTATTATCAAGCAATTAAATGATAAGCAAAGGGAAGAATTAGAGGAATATGATAATTTGTTAGCTTGTCTTTCATCTGAATACCATGAAGCCCACTTTGCTGAAGGCTTCAAAATAGGCGCAAGGCTAATTATAGAGCTTTTTAGCAATGGAAAATAGAAGGTACAGTAATCACCTTGAAGCACTTGAATTAATATTGATACTGTGATAAAATATACATATAAAGCTGAGCGCACAGAGAAGGCAGAAAACCGAATATCTAACAGAAAACAATAGTGTTTTCTGTGAGCAAAGGACTGTTCGAAAACGCTAAAAAGCTGAGAGAGCAATTTTTGACTTTTCAAAAAGCTTGGACTACTTTAAAATGTAAGGACAATAGCATAAGGAGCAAGTAATGAAATCAAAAACATTTGTTGAACCAAGGTGGTTAGTGGCAATATTATTTGGATTAATTCTAGTTTTAGGCGGATTGGCTATGGGCTTCTTTGGCGCCGTGGGAATTTTAATGCATTATGCTGAAGGTGGATGGGTTGTTATTTTGGGTGGTGTGTTTATGATAGCAATGTCAATTTTTTCAATATTGCTATACATACTATTTATACTACCAAAAGCATTTTCATTATTAACAGTAACCTCTGAAAAACTGGTTTGGAGATGTCCGTTTTACAGAACTGTGAAAATGAGGATAGATGATTGCAAATATGTTACAATAGAGGACATGGCACACCATAATAGAGCAATGCCCGTAATACGCGGAGACGAAATTGCGTATATTTATCTATCTAACCAGCCGTTTCCCGATAAATATAAGCATAAAGCTGATGTTGTAAGGCGTAAAAAGGGAACTATTATTTTCGCATATTCAGACAAGCTATGTCAAAAATTAATATCAATTCTGCCCGAAAATAAAACAAAATATTTGATTTCATTTTACAATCGAATGCAAGCAAACGACAGAGTGGTGAAACGAAAAAAGAGAAAAAAGTGACGGCTAAACGCGGACAGGGGGCGGTTCTGTGTCCGAATTGAGAAAGGAAATTGTTAGATGATAAGGATAAGAAGTTATGATTTAAAGTCTATTTTAATTCTATCTGTTTTTAAAATATTTTTATTAATCGGAATAATAATGATGTTTTTGAGTAAGAATGATGACGAACAAATCATAGTTCATGTTGCTATAATTTTAGGATTTATCGGTTTTTTATTTATGTTACAAATACTTATTTATTTACTTACTTATAAAAAAGTGTTAATAGATGCTTTTGGAATAACTATTTGTGAGAAGTCTAATAAAAAAACTATTTTATGGAATGAAGTTAAACTTTTTACTTATTATAACGAAATGGTTATATTAGAACCAAATACATTAAAAGTTAAATATGGTAATAACGAAATATTGTTAGGTAAAAATTACTCTAATATTCATATATCTTTGAAAAAGTATAAAGAAGCTATAAATTTTATTCCAAAAGAGATATTAAAAAATAATGACCTATTTCTTTATGAAACGCTTTATCTTTATAAACAAGACAAATATAAATTGTATAGTAAATCTGTACCAGGGAGATAGAGGACGGTTCTAGACGGACAGGACGGACAGGGGACGGTTCCGTGTCCGACATTCCAGGGACAGTTCTATGGCACACAAACTCGGACAGAAGACGGTGGCGAAATCTGAAAACGCGAACAATTTTGAAATGATTTGCGTTCAGCACGAACACAGAACCGTCCCCTGTCCGAACATTTCGATTTTATTACAGGAGTAGTTTAAAACATGAAAAAACATTATTTTAATCCAAACGAAAGATTTTTTGGTATATTGAGCATGATTATTTTAATGGTTACTATAATTGCGCTGTCAATAAGTGCATTTATAGAAATAATAAACCATTCATTTGAAACTTCTAAATTATGGATTATTTTAGCCATATTTACTTTACCAATAATGTTGTTAATAGCGTGTATTGTGTATATAAAAAAGTATTCTGGTTATTTTTACATTGAAGATGATAGTTTAATCCTAATGAAGCACAGAAAAAAATAACAGTAACAATCAATAGCATTGAGAATGTTAGATTGAAACGCTATTTGCGCGAAAGATTAAAAAGAGGAGTTTCTGATAAAAGCAACAAGTATCAATTTTTAATAAAGTTAAAAAATGATAAAAATTTTATTCCATATCTAATAACGAATAGTGTTATGTATGAAATCCTTGAACCATATAATGTTCATTTTTTACCAAAAGATTATGTTGAAATGATTAAACAAAAGGATTAAAATTCAATATAACAAACGGACAGGGGACGGTTCTGTGTCCGATGTTCCAAGGACGGTTCTATGGCACACAAACTCGGACAGAAAACGGTGGCGAAATCTGAAAACGCGAACAAATTTGAAATGATTTGCGTTCAGCACGGACACAGAACCGTCCTCTGTCCGTGTGATAGATATAGCAATTTCACCGTTTGCGGAACAAGTTGTAAACTTTGGATTAAGAGGTGAATCTTTAAAATTAAAGAACTATGTAATTAAAGCAATGTTGAATTTAGCTACGTTTTTTATCGATTATGGTAAATTTAAAGACAATTCTTTTGGTTTGAATATTGAATTTGAATTTGGGAAAGACGCAGTTAATGGTATTATAGAAGATTACATAGGAAGAGAGTTAAATTAGTATTTAGTATTAAATGTTAGGCGAGGTTTTATGGAGAAGTTAAAACAAATTTTAAAAAGAGACGTAATAGGTGGTTGCGTATTGATAGGTGTATTCTTTTTGGTTGGAATTATCTGCATAATTTTTTTAACAATTAAAAATTTTCATTTCAATACAGAAAACGAAATAACCTATGCTGTTTGTTCTATATTTTTTTTATTTCTTTCTTTAGTAGGGATTGTATATACTGTATTTTCATGTTTAATACCGGAATTAAAAGATTATAAATTATTGAAACAAGGATTTTTTGAACAGGTTGATGCAGTGGTTGTTAAAAAGGATATTGATTTTAAAACTTTGATAACAACCATAAGGAACATAGAGAACGGTGAAATTTACAAATTTGAATTTCTCGCTAAAACTGAAATTGGAAAAACATATACATTTTATTATGTAAGAAATTCTAAACTCATCGTTTTCGAACCATTATCGAAAAACAAGTGAACCGTCCCCTGTCCGAACACCGAAAGGAAAATATGTATGAAGAAAAAAATTTTAAAGGTATATTATGCCTCTGTTATGTTGAGTGTTTGGTTTTTAGTTTTCTTGACTTTATCGATATTTGTTTTCATGTTTGCTATTTTTGACAGTTCCCACGACACTTTATGGGCAATCGTGCTATCTTCCATTCTACTACTTTTCTTTTCGACATATTCTATCATTACTGCATTGTACATGACGCAACGAGCAGAAATAAGTGAACACGGGATTACTATATATTCGATATTTTTCTCAACGATCAAAGTAATCAAATGGAATGAGTTAATAGATATAAGAACCGAAAGCGTTGTAACATTTTCTTCCGCCTATGGATATCGTTCTTCAAAGGGTTGGATTGTACTGTATACAGACTCGTCCCAAAAAGAAAAAGAACGCAAGCCATTTAACCGAAAGAAAGCAGGACCTTGGTATATTAGCTGCACAAAAGAAAATATAACCGTTTTGACAGAATATGTAAACAAATACGCCTCCCACATATCCAATGATCCCAATGTGTTTTTTTAAGCGGACGGGGGACGGTTCTGTGTCCGCATTAAGGAGAACTATGGAAAATACTTTGAAAGCAATAAAATGCATAGTAATGATATGGATTGCATATCCAATTGCAAGCATACTTTGGTATTTTGAAGGAAGCAGACAAGAATTTGGATGGATTCCAGGTGCAATAGCAGGAGTAGCTTTAACAATAGGTGTTATCATATATTTTGCAATTGAAGAAATTAAAAAAAGAAAAACGAAAGTAATCAAAGATCTTACTTATGATGATTTTATAAATAAATTAAAAGAAGAGCCCACATCTTTTGAATTTATATATCGCCATTGTAAACTTACGATCTATAAATTAGAAAAGGTATTTGTTTGTGAGATTTCAAGCGAAGAGGAAGTTATTTCCAAACACGATTTTTTGACAATAGAAGAGCTGTTATTCTATAAAATGATAGCCAATCAAACATTGCAAGAGTTATGGCCTAACTTTGATGAGATAAATATGTATAACAATTAACTGTTCAGGTCTTCCAAGCGCCGGTTCTACGGCACACAAACTCGGACAGAAGACGGTGGCGAAATCTGAAAACGCGAACAATTTTGAAATGATTTGCGTTCAGCACGGACACAGAACCGTCCCCTGTCCGAACATTTCGATTTTATTACAGGAGTAGTTTAAAACATGAAAAAATATCCTTTTAATCCAACTGGAAAATTTGGAATTATAATGGCAACATTTATTACAATTTTTATGACAGTGGGTGCTATTGTTTTTGGATATATACAAACTTCGGAGCTTTTTCTCGGTAGCTCAGCTTTTGGAATGATATTTGCTACTTGTTTAATTCCGGGTGTGCTTCTTTTGGTGTTATTTATCGATTATTTAATTAAAGACTCGGGTTACTTTTACATAAAGAATGACGATTTGATTTTAGTAAAGAATAGGCGCGAACTGATATTAAAAATCGAAGATATAGATATTATCAAATTGAAATATCAGGAGAGATACAAAAGCGGCCGTGGAAGCAGGGGACTAAAAGGAAATGATATACAATTTTTAATAAAAATGAAAGATGAAAAAAATACATTGCCATTTTTTATAACTAATAGTATGTTATATAAAATTCTTGAACCTTACAATGTCCGCTTTAGACCAAAGGATTTTATTGAAGATATAGAAAGAGATTTAAATGATAATCAAGGTGTGATTTTGTGGTTTCACAAGTAAAAGAACCGTCCCCTGTCCGCATTAATACACCAACGGTGCAATATAAACACTAAAAAAACGACACATAGTGTCGTTTTTTCTTATCCTTTAAATAAATCAAGACCGCTTTTTCTTAAAAACCAACTGATGAATTTCGGCGCGAAATTAGGGAATAAGCGATACAAAAAGCTCATAAAATGACCGTCAAGGCCTGTGACAATACGCTTTTTGCGTCGCTTCACTCTTCTTAAAATTTTACCTACGGTTTTCTTGCAATCAGCAGAGAAAAGTCTGATTAGCTTTGCTTCCTTTTCGTTCATTTCTTGATTTTTCATAATATCCGTTTTTACAAATCCACATAAAACACAGGACACCGATACATCCTTAATTTCTCTTGCGATTGACTGTGTAAAGTGATATGATGCGCTTTTAGAAGCGGTATATCCGCTAACAAGTGAAAACGGACAAAGAGCAGATGCAGATGCTACATTGACAATAGCGCCGCCTTTATTCATAATAGGCAAAATCAGCTTGCAAGCATAAACCTGCGCAAGATAATTTATAGAAAGCGCTTTTTCATATTCCTCTATATCGGTATTTTCAAATGTGGCAAACTTAGGCAAAATTCCCGCGCAATTTATTAAAATATCCACACATATACGGCTGTTTTTTAAAAAATCACTAAAGCTCAGCCAATTTTCCTTAATAGCAACATCCATAGAATAGGGAATATATTTTTCGCCAAGCTCCGCTTTTACACCGTTTAAGCGATTTTCATTTCTTGCAATTGCATACACCGTGCAGCCGTATTTCTCTATAAGCGTTCTTGCAATTTCCTTGCCGATACCGCTTGAAGCGCCTGTTACAATAGCGATTTTATTTTTATAATCAAGTCGCTTCATTTATTATTTACCGCTTAAAAGCTTAATTGCTCTTTCAACTGCATCACGGGAGTCATACCACGGTTCACTGTCATAGCGATAGTCAAATTTTTTGGCAAACCAAGAAACATCCTTAATGATTTTATCAAGATATTTTTCTTGAATTAGCGACACATCACTGTAAAATTCCTCAAATTTTTTCTTGTCAAGCTTGTTTTTTGCATATTCAAGAAGCATTTGATAATGCTCCATGCAAAAATATTTTTGCTTCTTTGTTTTTACTCTGAAATCAGGATCGTAGCCGTGTAAATATACGGTAGTTTCAATCATTCGCATAATGTGGTAATTTACCTTTTCGCATATGTAGCAGCTTTCATTTAAAGATTTTGTAGCCTTAACTTGACTTTTATGCTTCGGCACAATAATATTCTTTAACGGATTACCCTTCATCTTACCGCGAATGGTATCAAGATGGCTTTCCAGAATAAGAGCAAGAGAAAGCTTATTCGGTCTTTGCAGCATCAAATCAAAATGGCGCTTGCAAAATCCCTTTTCGTTTGTCTCAATGCGTATATTCGGCTCCATCATCGCAGGGCCAAGCGCAATATCAACCTCTTTGTTTTCAAGTTTTTCAAGCATTTTGCATATAGGACACTCGCACGCATCCACCTTTGCACATTCGTCAAATGCTTCGTTTACAGGTATCATGTATATTTGTTCCATAAATTCGCTCCTTTCAGTCGCTTCATAGGGTATAGTGGTTCACTTTGCTCACTGGGGATAGGGAGCAACTTTGTTGCTATCACACCATAGGTGTGTATATCATCAATGCGTAACATTGCATATCATTACGCACTGCGTGTATATCATCAACCGTAGGTTGTATTCCTAAAATGTGCTACGCACTCGATATATTTGCTACGCAAATTCGATATATTTCACTGCGTGAAATTCGATATAAGACCTACGGTCTTTCGATATATTTTCGCTTTGCGAAAATGTGAACTACATCCTACATCCTATATCCTATATCCTAATTTCCTCTTGACTTACTTTAATTATAACTGTATAATATAAATAATTCAATAGAAAAAGAGGATTTTATGGAGAAAATTACGGAATTTGTGATAGAAAACGGTATAAAATGCGTAAAAATAGAGAACATTTTTTACACCGATATTTTCAAAACCTTTGATTGCGGTCAATGCTTTCGCTTTGAGCCTGTGTCAATTTTTGGCAACAAATACGAATTTGGCGGTGTAGCCTTTGGCAGATATGTAGTTTTCGGTCAAGACGATTTTAACGAGGTAATTATATATAACGCGACAAAAGAGGACTACCTTAACATATGGCGCGATTTTTTAGCATTTGATGTTGACTATGATGAAATTAACAAGGAAATTTCAAAAGCTATCAACCATAGCCATATGGATAAGGCAACCGAATATTCAAGGGGTATCAGAATTTTAAGACAGGACAGATGGGAATGTATTTGCTCATTCATCATTTCTCAAAATAATAATATTCCGAGAATAAAGAAAATTGTTACCTCTTTGTGCGAAAAATACGGACAATGTGTCGATTTTTTAGGAAAAAAGCATTATTCCTTCCCAACTCCCGAAGCGCTTTTAAATGCGGGCGTTGATGAAATTTTCAGCCTTAAAACAGGCTTCCGCGCAAAATACATAATTGATGCTTGCGACAAAATCGTAAACGGCGAAATCAACCTCGATGATATCTATAATGAGCAAAATTTCGACACCTGTGTGGATAATTTGTGCAAAATCAAGGGCGTTGGCTTAAAGGTTGCAGCCTGCGCGCTTCTTTTCGGCTTTAATAAAACAGAAGCATTCCCCATTGATGTGTGGATAAAAAGAGTTATAAGCAATCGCTTTAACGGCGAGCTTGATATATCCCTCTTTGGCAAAAACGGCGGAATTGCCCAACAGTATTTATTTTATTATGAAAGGAGTGTTAATTAGCCGTCAGCCGTCAGCGTTTCTTATTTTTGTAACGCAAAAATATATCGAAATTTACGAAGTAAATTATATCGAATTTTGCAACGCAAAATATATCGGATTTGCGAAGCAAATATATCGACTTGCGTAGCAAGCAAAATAGCGCTTGCCTAATGGCAAATATACACTTACACAAAATGTATTTACGAAATAATAGAAAAGCTTTTAAATATAAAAAAATCAAAAATTTTATTGATATTATGTAAGACTTGTGATAGAATAGATATGTTAAAAAACAAATCAGCTGACAGCTAACGGCTAACGGCTGACTGCTAAAATACGGAGGATTTTATTATGAAAACAGTATGCTTCGGCGAAATTATGTTAAGACTTAATCCACAGGGCTATACAAGATTTGTGCAGACAGACACCTTCGGCGCTACATATGGCGGCGGCGAGGCTAATGTGGCTGTATCACTTGCTAACTACGGCATTGATGCTTCCTATGTTACAAAGCTTCCAAAGCACGAGATTGGTCAAGCTGCGGTAAATTCACTTCGCAGATACGGTGTTGATACAAGCGATATCGTAAGAGGCGGAGATAGAGTTGGTATTTACTACCTTGAAACAGGAGCTTCACAAAGACCTTCAAAGGTTATTTACGATAGAGCCTACTCTGCAATCGCGCTTGCAAAGAGAGAGGATTTTGATTGGGAAAAGATTTTAGATGGCGCAAATTGGTTCCACTTTACAGGAATTACACCGGCTCTTGGCGGTGAGCTCCCCGAAATCTGCTTAGATGCTCTTAAGGTATGCAGAGAAAAGGGAATCACAACAAGCTGCGACCTTAACTTCAGAAAGAACCTTTGGACAAGTGAGCAGGCAGGCAAAACAATGGGAACTCTTATGAGCTATGTTGATGTTTGTATCGCAAACGAAGAGGATGCAGAAAAGGTATTCGGCATTAAGGCAGAGAACACCGATGTTGATAAGGGCGTTGTTAATCACGAGGGCTACAAGAGTGTTGCTAAGCAGCTTTCCGACCGCTTCGGCTGTCAGAGAGTAGCAATCACATTGAGAACAAGTATTTCAGCAAACGATAACATTTGGGCGGAAATGCTCTACGATAAGAACGAAAACGAATACTACTTCTCACGCTCATACAATATCCATATTGTTGACCGTGTTGGCGGCGGCGACTCCTTCGGCGGCGGTCTTATCTATGCTTGCCTACAAAACAAATCATCACAGGATGTTATCGAATTTGCAGTAGCAGCATCCTGCTTAAAGCACACAATCCTTGGCGACTACAACTTAGTATCCGTAGCTGAGGTTGAAGGCTTAATCAAGGGCGGCGGCAGCGGACGCGTACAAAGATAACTTAACCTTATACAAAAAATGCTTGTGGCATTGTGCCACAAGCATTTTTTTATTTAATTAAATCATTAATAATATCGCTGTAATAGCTATCGTTCTTGGCCTTAACTACATATTCGTGAGGGCCGTTTTCGTCATTTACAAAGTAGTTTGCGCCATCCTCATCAACGGAAGCAAAGCCCTTAACTGTATCATAGCCGGCTTTCTTGTTATCGTTAGCTAATGCTAAAACGGCAAGCATTGGATCCCAGCTTTCTCTACCGCTGCCTGAGCCGTGGTCAGCTAATGCTAAATGTAAAAAGTCATCATCACTTAGCTTATCGCCTGTAATAAGATCGTGACCGATTTCCCAACCTAAAAATGTAATAGGGCAAGGACAATTTGTAACAAACATATGGGAAGCATCCTTTGCAAATTGATACCTGCAAAGATTATATTCGTATCCGGGAAAAGCATCCCATTTTCCGCCCATAATCCAAATTTTTTTAACCTTTTCCTTAAAAAGCTCCAAGCCTGTTTTAGGTGAAATATCGTCAGCCTCGCTCATAAGCGCGCCGCAAATTACCTGTAAAAATCCAATCTCAAGGATTTCAACCTGTCCCTCGCACTCAGCTATAAGCTTGCGGTATAAACGCACCGCGTTTTCAAAATCGTCATTAGTTTTATCGGTTTCCTTAGCTAAACGCTTTTGATATGTAACATACTGAATTTCGTGCGGACAATCCTTATCCACGCCGATTTCACACATTATCCCCTCTTTTTCCAAAAATCTATAAAGAGAGGGAGCAGAGTAGTCAGTTAATGTGTTAATACCAATACCTAAAAGATTGATTTCTTTATTTTTATGCGCCCTTGCTAAAATTCTGACCGCAACGCAATCGTCTGAGTCCTCGCCCCAGTCAGAGCCTAAAATAAAATTTCTCATAATTACCTCTTTTCTTAAATAAAAACGCAAATTGCGTTTTTAATATCTGAATATAAATTTTTTCCGCTTCTGTCGTCGCTTGGACTTTTTGAAGTTATAAACTTATAAACATTTTTAAAATTTAAAATGTAATGTCCGTTATCCCGTTCCTTTTCAAGACCGATTTTTGATAATGTGGCAAGCTTTGTTGCATTCATCTCCACGCCGTCACGGAATATGAATTTTAATTCACTAAAAAGCTTTTCTCCGTTTTGTGTTCTTGGATTGGAATTAATAATTTCCCTTATTAGCATTATCTTTCGTTCCTGTCTTGGATTACATCTTTTTTCTAAAGCTGTAAGGGCATGTATTATTAAATCAATCGCCTCGCCATCATATATTTCTTCTGGCTTTGTGATAGTAAAGCTTCCTTTGTCAGCTTGCTCTAACGCCTTTTTCAATGCTTTGTTTTCACATGCTATTTCGCGTATTTCTTGATTTAGCATTGCATTTTTCTCTCTTTCGCGGTCAAGCTGATTTTTTAACTCTTTTGCCTCGTCATTCGTATTAATTGCTTCATCTTTTATTTTTGGCATAATTACATTTTGTGATCTGTTGCTTACAAAATTAAATGCAAGCTCATTAATGTTAGAGCCGAAAAGCTTATCTGTATTTCTTGCAACCTTGTATTCTTCCTTTGAATACAATACCACGGTGCCATTGTATATATTTGCTTTGCGTTTTATGATGTCTGTAAAATCATTACTGACCAACACAATATAGGCAAAGCCTCTGAGATTTTTTAAAAGCTTATGCTCGTCTATATCGTATGCGTGAGAATTTATAAATGCTGTTGATAATATCATCGGTATATCATAGCTATAATTCTCGATGCAATTGACGATTTGCTCTATATTGCTTTCGTTTGCATGGATGATTTCTCCAAAAGAACCAAGAGGCGGCGTGATTATATACTCACAATTAGACACCGCTTCCATAGCTTTAAGCATAAACGGTGGAATTCTGTCAAGCTCTATCGGTCCCCCAATGCATTCAATTTCCATATACAAATTACGAGTGCCGCTTGTGTTTTCAAAAATCAAGCTGAAAATATATTCTCTATCACTATATCTCTTTGAAAGATTAAAGAAAATATATTCGTTTTGCCCCTTTGTTGTAAGCTCGTAATAGCCATGATTTAAAAGTAAATCGTATTTGTTTTTATGTAAGTTGAAGCTATTTCTTAAATCTCTTAACTCGTTATTGCTATCTAAAATTTTATCAATTAGCTTGAAAAAAAGCTCGTTTTTGAAGCTTGATTTCATAGGAAGTCTTGTTTTCATAGCAGGACCTCCTATTAATCTTCATCAAAGTCATAAGGATCATAATCGGAATCCTCATATTCGATTTCTTGGTCGATGGAATAAAAATCGGGATTTTTAGATTGCTTTAAGCTTTCTATCTCTATATTTAAGCATTTAAAGAGCCAACATAATACCTCATAGGCGGCTCTTTTTTTAGCTTCAACCTTTGTGCTTGAGCCTGTATTGTAATCGTGGCATTGGTATGTGCCAAATCTTAATTCGCCAATACATTCTATTTTGCACTCGCTATACCAAATGGAGCTTCCGTCGTTGTCTATTTCGTCATAAGCATTATACTCAGGCTTGCTTATATACTTCTTTTGGTATAGCTCCTGTAATTGATTTATGGCTTTTTCAATACAAGGCTCTCCGATTATATCCTTTAAATTAATCAGCATACCGTTCTTTTGTAAATAAACATATGCTTTTTTTGCGGCGTCCAAGCTTGCTTTTGCTTTGCTTTTGCCATATCCGTATATCTTATTGTCAACACTTGGCAGAACAACTCTGCAAGTAAATCCCAATGGCTTTATTTTTTCAATGTCCTCTAATAATTCTTTATTTGGGTAGCTAATAAGATCTGCAGGTGAATAATACCTGTATTCAGGCAAGCACTTATACCTTCTTTGACACCAAGCTTGAATCATTTGCTTAAAGTTATAGGATTCGTAAATGTATCCGTCATACACTCTTTCATCTAAATTAAGCATGATGTCAACCACATCGGTTACGGTTGCCATATTCCATTGACAGTCAATAGCGACAGCGCCTATAATTGCTTCAAATAAATCCTCTTTTACTGAATCCTCGTTTTGTGTCTCTTGCATTATGTCGCTTTTGCTCATTATTAAATATTCTTGTAAGCCAAGCGCCTCAATACAACACGCTAAGCTTTTCTTGTTCACAAGCTCAGCTCTTGCCTGTGACAGCCTGCTCTCATCCATATAGCATACGAGCCTTGCTTCCTGTGCATCAAGCGTTGGATCAATAAGCAAATCAATATCGCTTGTATCATCAATTTGTGTTGTTTGTTCAATCAATCTTTTTGTTACAACAAGGTCTAAAACCTTATCGCCTAAAAACTCCAACACCTCGTTGTTCTCGCCTTGCTCTGTTTCAACTGTGTATGACTTGCGAGTAAATGCCTGCTTTAAAATGCCCTTTTTTGAAAAGCGATATCCTATCGCATTTTCGATTGCGTTTGAATTGAATTTTTTCATTTTTCTTACCTCATTTTTTAAAATTTTTTAAAATGGGCAAAAAAATAGCCTAACAAAAAACACTTATACAGGGAATTTTAACGGTAAAATTTACCGAACAAGCACTATTCCCGTATGGTTTGTTAGACATATAAAATCAAAATATAATACTTAAATCATACCTCATTGAAGGATACCGCTTGCACAGTATCAATCAAGGAAACAAGCTTTATGCTAAACATTTTCATTTTATCGTCTTGGCTAAATTCTGCCACAAATACATTTTAGCACAAGAGAATATACTTGTCAATAGCAAATTTAAAAAACAGCCTATTTTTGCATAGGCTGTTTTGTGTCACCAATTTGTGGTCCACTTTCTTTTGTATTCTTTTGTGTGTAAATCTTCGTTATTTTGCTTTTCCTTTGGCTTACTGCCTGCGATTTTCTTTTTTAAAAATCTGTAATATTCCTTTTCGCTGAAATTAATATCAATCTGTTGGTTTTTCCAAGAGGAAAGATATGCGCCATTGGAAATAATAACTTGATTTACAGATTCGCTTGCAGGGGCAATTAATTTTTCACCGTGCAAAATAGCATTGGCAAAATTCTTTAAAATATTCAAGTGACCGTTATATTCCTCATCATCAAATGAGGTAGCTTGACCGTCCTTTTCTAAAATCAGCTTGCCTTTTTCAATGGTTATTTTGCCCTTATCTCCTTGAATTTCAAAGGAATTGACACCGTTTTGGATGCCCGTTGAGGTTATAAACTCTCCTGTTGCGCCATTTTCATACTGCGCGTAAATAATCGCTTCATCCTCAACCTCAATACTGTGATATTTCCCTTCGAAGCACTGAGCCTTTAAGGAAACAGGCATACCGCAAATGTATTGCCATATATCAAGATTGTGCGGCGCTTGATTAGTTAAAACGCCACCGCCCTCACCTCGCCAGGTTCCGCGCCAATTTCCGCTGTCGTAGTATTCCTGCGTGCGATACCAATTTGTTATTACATATCTGTTCTTTATTAAGCTACCGATATCCCCGCGGTCAACCATTTCCTTTGCAAGCATAAAAAGCTTGTTTGTTCGTTGATTGAGCATGGTGGCATAAAGCTTTCCGCTTTTTTTGTGAGCTTTAAATGCTTTTTTCATCGAAAGCGTATAAACACAGATAGGCTTTTCCGATAAAACATGAAGCTTATTTTTAAAAGCAAATTCAGCAATTACAGGATGCAGATAATGGGGAGTTGCAATAATAACCGCATCTATCAGTCCGCTTTTTATCATTTTCTTGTAATCGGTAAAAACAGGAACATCCTTAAATTCGCCTTTTAACCGCTCTATACATTTTGTGTCAATATCGCAAAGCGCAGAGAGGGAAAGCCCCGTAGCATTATTTTCGTAAATTGTATATGCGTGAGCAGTACCGATAACTCCGATACCAACAATGCCCACTCTTACATTGTTCATCTGAATGAATCTCCCATATTGCCTGCAACAGAGTCATTTACAGTTGTTTTTCTCTTTGATGTTGCAATGCGCTTTTCAAGCTCCTTGTAGTATAAATCGTGGTCAAAGTCTCTTAAATCAATTTCCTTACCTAAGAAGCCTGACATATGTAACGCGTTTGAAATTGTAAGACCGTTAATGCCCTCTCTTCCGTCAGCAACAAGAGGCTCGCCTCTTAGTATTGCGCCTGCAAAGGAATTTAAAACGCCAACATGCTGTTCGTTTTTGCCGTCTGTTTCAACCTCAATATATTCCATTTTCGGAGCAGAGAATGCAACGGTGCTTGTCTTTGAAAACTCGCTTTCAAACATTTCAAGCTCCCACATTTTAACCTTGCCATCCTCACAAAGAAGCTTTGCACCCTCTAAAAGAATTTCAAGACGGTTAGTGCCCGGAACATCACCTGTTGATG
>JAFQAM010000284.1 GCA_017416885.1 Clostridia bacterium
AGCTGCCGTAATTCTGAGCCGCGCCAACTGTACCGAAAACTGCGCCCAAAATACCAAAGGTTAAAACAAAATCAAGGCAAGCTTCCTTAACTCTGCCCTTGCAAAATGCAGCCATAGGAATAGCAATTAACTGAATACTGCACAGGAATAATGGCAATACATAAAGCCAATGCATAGCATCCTTGCATCTTATACATAAAACTATAATTTTAATAATCTCAAAGCTGTCAATTAAAATTGCGCTGACAATAAGCACCTTGTTCTTTTGGATTTCGTCCTTATTCCTATTTCGCATACCAAAGAATATAGCAAGACCAACCATTGCAAGCAAAATAAGTGAAACGAAGGTCAGATGCTGCCAAGACCAAGCGCCCTCAGCCTCACGCAAAAAGACATATTCGCCATTTTCGTCAAGACTTAGACCGAAAAACTCTCTCATAAATTCTCCTGTTTACTTTAAAACGACTGTTTTTTATCATTTTCGACATAATACGCACACATTGTACCATACTAATTCATATTTGTATATAGTTTATTTAATAAATTAACAATTTGGAAACATTTGGATAGCTATGAATTACTGATAAAAATAAATACTGTATTGATTTTAACTATAAAATGTGTTAAACTAACCTTGTATATCATCAAGCATAAAGGAGGAAATAATGGCGGTTTTTAAATGTAAAATGTGCGGTGGCGACCTTGATATAATTGAGAATAGCACCGTGTGCGTTTGTCAGTACTGTGAAACAAAGCAAACAGTACCGCTGATGGATAGCGACAAGAAGTCAACGCTATTTGCAAGAGCCAACAGACTTCGCTTTAATTGCGAATTTGATAAAGCATATTCCATATATGAAGCAATAATTGCCGATTTTCCCGAGGAAGCAGAAGCATATTGGGGACTTGTTTTATGTAAGTACGGTGTTGAGTATGTGGATGATCCTAAAACAGCCAAGAAAATACCGACCTGTCACCGTTCATCCTTTAACAGTGTAATGGATGATGAGGACTTTGAAAAAGCGTGCGAATATGCATTACTCGAAGCAAGAGATATCTACCGAAGCGAAGCAAAGCAAATCGAGGAGCTTCGCCGTGATATAATTTCCATATCAAGCAAGGAGGATCCCTACGATATCTTTATTTGCTATAAGGAAACCGACAAAAACGGCGATCGAACAATAGACAGCGTAATAGCCCAGGATGTATATGAGCTGCTTACACGCAAGGGATATAGAGTATTCTTTTCAAGAATATCCTTAGAGGATAAATTGGGAAGAGAATACGAGCCGTACATATTTTCCGCATTACACTCAGCAAAAATAATGCTTGTTTTCGGCACAGATTACGAGCATTTTAACGCAGTCTGGGTAAAAAACGAATGGTCAAGATTTTTAAGACTGATGGAGGATGATGACGAAAAAGCATTAATCCCCTGCTTTAGAGATATTGACGCGTACGATATGCCAAAGGAATTTGCTCACCTGCAAGCGCAGGATATGGGTAAGGTTGGCGCAATGCAGGATCTTCTTCGCGGTATTGAAAAAATACTTGAGGACGGAGACGAGGACGATTTTGAATTTAAGGTAAGCGATTTAAATGCCGTGCTTTTCCCACTTCTCAATCGCGCAAAAAGCTATCTGAGAAAGGAAGACTATGCAAAAGCAGACGAATATTTTAATAAGGTATTGGATTTCGCCCCTGAAAATGAGGATGCGCTTTTAGGTAAGCTTCTTGTAGAATTTAATGTAAAAACCGTAGAGGAGCTTGCAGAAAATACTGTTATTTTCATTTTCTCCGATAATTACAAAAATTTGATTGAGGTCTGCGATAACAAATTAAAGCAAAAGCTTGATATGACAATAAAAAAGGTTAAGGAAAACCTTGAAATTGCCATTGATGCTTTAGCTAAAACAGGGCAAGCAACAATAATAAGCGAAATTTGCAACAAAATTTTGCTTATTGATAAGGAAAACAAAAAGGCGATACTTTATAAGCTTTTGTCCGCATTTTATGTTACAAGCATAGATTCACTGTCTAAAAGCATAACACCGTTTGCTGACTCAAGGGAATACGAATTAGCCTTAAAGCATTGCGATGATGATGTATTAAGAGAGCTTGAGCGCGCAAGCGAGCAGATTCGCTTAAATGTTCTTTCAAATATAAAAGAAGCATTAAATAGATGCTATTATAGCGGCGCGCAAAAGCTTATTTACAGATATTATAGCTGTTATCCTTCAAACGACGAAATTATACTATATAAATTTTTAGCAGGTATTAAAAGGCGAAGCTTAAAGGAAGCTGAGGAAGCGCTTTGCGAAATTTATAATACACCTGAATATAGCGGCGCTATGGAAAAAGCCTCGGCGTCACTTCAAAAGGAGCTTCAGGATACCTCGGAAAGAATAAAAGCTAAAATTGCAGCAAACAGAAAAAAGCAACAAATCAAAAGCTTGATTGTTGCAGCGGTAATAATAGGAATATTTATGCTGATTTTTGCTACAATCAGTATAGTAAACAACAGACCTATGTCTATTTATAGCTATACCGATTATAACGGCGGAGTGGCGATAACAGGCATAAATAAGCCCGAAAAAGCAATAAAAAACGGACATCTTGAAATCCCCGAAAAAATATGCGGAAGGCCCGTGTATTGTGTTTCAGACATAGATTATAATAATTTTTCATCTGTCACGCTTCCCAATACAGTTACTGTCATAGGCGAAAACGCATTTAATAAATGCAGTCAATTAAAGAATGTAAATATTCCAAGAAGCGTTAAAATAATTCAAGCAAACGCTTTTTCGGAATGTACCGCTCTTGAAGAGATAGTCATTCCAAGCTCAGTTACTAAAATACAAGAAAGCGCATTTTCCGGCTGTGCTTTACTTAAAGAAATATTCATTCCGCAATCTGTAACAATAATTGAAAAGCATGCGTTTAATGATTGCCAAAATCTTACGATTTATTGCCAAGCTAAAGAAAAGCCAAGCAATTGGGCATTTAGCTGGAATACAGATTCCCGACCTACTTTTTGGGATGTAACGAAATATGGCGTAACAGAGAACGGCTTATCTTGGTATAAACATTATGATAATACAATAATTATTCGTAAATATATCGGAACACAAGAAAATGTTGTTATTCCTTCTTTAATAGATGACTGTCAGGTTGTACGCATAGACGATAATGCGTTTTTTAAAAATAATAAAGTTACATATATTGAAATTCCCGATACGGTTCTAACAATAGGAGCGCAAGCATTTTATGAGTGCAAAAGCCTCAAAACAATAAAATTGCCTCATAATCTAAAATATATTGAGACTAATTTGTTTTATTATTGCAGTGCTTTAGAAACGGTTGAAATTCCTTGGGGAGTAGTGGAAATTAAGAGAGATGCATTTAGTGGCTGTACATCACTTTCAACTGTAAATATACCAAATACAGTTACAAGCATTGGCAATTCTGCATTTGAATACTGTTATGCCCTGTCGTCTATTGAAGTTCCGGACAGTGTCACAATCATTGATGACGGTGCATTTGCCAGTTGTATTAGCCTTTCTTATTTTAAAATACCAAGCAACCTTGAAATAATAGGCCATTCTGCATTTGCCAATTGCACAAGCCTTAAATCTATTGAAATTCCAAATGGCGTTACAACTATCAGAGAGTCTGCATTTTATAGTTGCTCGAGTCTTACCTCAATCACAATTCCAAGCAGTGTTAAGAGTATTGGCGGTGGTGCGTTTAAAAGCTGTATAAGACTAACCTCTATTGTTATTCCAATTAGCGTTACATTCATTGGTGGTTATGCGTTTGAATATTGCTCTGAATTAACAATTTATTGTGAAGCATCAAGTCAGCCAAGTGCATGGAATTCAAAATGGGACTACAATTGCCCGGTAGTATGGGGCTATAAAAAACAATAGCATAAAAATCAAAACACACTCTCGCAAGAGAGTGTGTTTTTGTCGTTCTGCAAACTGTGAAGCTATAAACAAATATTAAATTTTTCAGCCACCTGTGGCGCGTATTTAATAAAAGCTTTTTTAGTTTTTTCATTTAACGGAATACAAATTGCGGTCTTTTTGTCGTAGCTTCTAAAAGTTTTATCTTTGCCGTTTACAATAATTACCAAGCTGTATTTTTCAACATAGCCACGGCGACGAGGAGCTTTGAATTCTAAGCATTCATAGCCAATATTTGTAATCTCATCATATTTGATTTTACAAAAAGCGTTTTTAATTCCCTCATTATCAAGCTTTACTAAAATCAGTGAACGGAATACCGCAAACGAAAATTCGTATAATGTTATAGATGGAAGTAACGCCAAAAACAAAATAATAAAAGGAATAGAAAAAATCAATATTTTGTTTATGAGAATTGCAACAACACAAAAAATTATTGATACAAGAGTATGTATAATCAGTGTTCTTGCTAATTTTGGACATGTAAAAGAAAGATTTTTCATAGTGTTACCTCACCAATATCACACCACACTGCGCGTGTCGATATATTTGCTACGCAAAATGTTAGTTAAGTGCTGAATGATGACAAATATCTGCTTTGCAGAATGAAATGACCTTCGGTCTTGAAATGAATTTACATTCGTAAATTCTTGAAATGTATTTGCAAATGCAAATACTTGAAATGCAATGTGAAACATTGCATAATTGACCACTAACCACTAACCACTGACCACTGACCACTAATCACTCAATAATAACGGTACCGTCAGACTCAACAGTGATTTTGTCACCTGTTTTAACTGTCTCTAAAAATTCATCGCCGAGGGAGTCAATAACAGGCATCTGAGCGCCGCCGTCAAGCCAGACATCGGCAAGGATTACACCTGCGCCTGCAAGAGAGTCAATAGGCTTGGAAAATAGCATACAGGATGGCTGACGACGCATTGAGCAAGCGCAGTAAAGCACAAGACCGCCTGTGGTTGAGCCAATTGTTTGCGGAATGCAAAGAGCCTTGCCTGCCATTTCCTTGCCGTAAAGGTCAGGATTACTTTGGTCGCCGCATTTTACCTTTTTATCGCCAAATTGGAGCGCGCCTTGAAAGGATGCAAGAGTATTAAGACCGCCGTGTGAAACAAGCGCCTCAACATGTCTGACCTCACCGGGAGCAACAACTCTACCAACAAATTTTTTCATTACTTGCTACCTCCTACTAACTGTGCTAAAATTTCATCATCAGAATAATATCTTGCAGTGGTATATGTACGAAGCTTGTTTGATGATGTAATAACATTCATCTTTTTGCAAAGCGGATTGTTCATATACATAAGTGGGCAAATATAGGAAAGAATAACGCCCGTAGCCTCAAGCCTCTTTGCGTATTCTGTTTCCTTGAATTTTTCAATAACCTTTGGAGCAGAAGTAAATACAGTAGGAATAAGCACCTTTTTATTACCGTTTTCCTTTAAGCCCTTTTCAAGCTTAACTGTCCAATCCTTTAATTGCGCAAGTGACATATGAGGACATCCCATAAAGCATAATTTAGGCTTTGCGTCCTTGTTTTTCCATACAACAGGATAGCTGTCATATACTCTTTGTAGCTCCGCATCGTCAATTACATATACCTGCGCATTTTCACAAATCAAGCTTTCCCCAAGCTCCTTAGCCTCAGGAGTCAAATTCTCAATATGATATAATCCAACCGCTCCGTTTGAAGCAGTAGCCGCGCCAAAATCCTTTAAGTATGCGCACGCATCATCATTTAACTCAGCGCCAAGATATTTATCAAGGCCCTTAACATAAGGAACATCCTCCATTACCTTCATACCGATAGCAGAGCCGAGAAGCTGCGCATCAGGCTTTTTAGTAGTTTTAAGCTCAATTATCCAAGTAGCCTTTCTGCCCTCATCGGTTAAAAGACCAAAGTAAGGCACATATCCTGCCACAGAGCCCATAATATCAATAATACCTGAGTTACGGTTACATCTTGCGCCTAAAACTGAGTTGGCATAAACAACCGCGCTTGATTCACTCCAGGAAAGAATTTCGCCCTTATTTGGCTTGTTGCCAACCTCATCCATATAACAGGTGCAGGTAAAGGCATCCTTATCCATAAGTCCAAGCTTGTTTAATTGCTCCTCATAGAAATCCTGCTTTGAATACATAAACTTGTTAAAAATAAGCTTTTGTAAAAAGTTAGCAGGCACATTTTTATCCACAGGGCGTGGATCGCAGGAGAACCTTTGCTGTGAAAACGCCCCCGCCTCAATAAGCTTGTTCATTAAATCGTAAATAGGACCAATCATTTTAAGACCAAACGAGGTTACCAAATGATTGTACTTGCTTGTAATAGGCACTAACTTTTCAGCGCCAAATAATTCGCCATAGCGAATTAAGGACTCCATAACTTTAGCGTGAGTCGCGCCCTTCGAGCCCTTTAAAATTGATTGTTGTTCGTCTGTTAAAAACATTTTTGCTCCTTTCAGTCGCTTTTAGTGGATAGTGGTCAGTGGTTAGTGGTTAGTAGATACACAAGCCACAACGCACGACACGCTAAACACTTATAAATTTAATTTTAGGGGAGCATCGCTCCCCTAATTGTATATTTGATTGAGAAAATAAAGTTGTTTCTTTGTTAGGGAGTTAATCTAATTACTGACCACTATTATGTGCTTCGCACTCGATATATTTCACTGCGTGAAATTCGATATAAGAACCTGCCGTGCAGTTTCTTTCGATATATTTCGTTTCACGAAATTCGATATATTTTCGCTTTGCGAAAATATGAACTGACCACTGACCACTAACCACTATATTTTCATACACACATCCCAAGCATTCCAGATAACTGTACGAAGGTTGCCAACCTCATTAGCGTCGCCGATGATATGAACATTCTTGCCTTTCTTGAATACAGGATTTGGCTTATAGCCAAGAGCGGTGATAACTGTATCACAGGTAATCTTGAACTTGCCTTCCTTGTCGGAAACCATTACACCGTCACTGCCAACGGAAATAAGCTTTGTTTCAAGATATACAGGAACATCGTTTGCATTAAAGAAATCACGAAGGAAGCTTGCGTTTGCAAACGGAACCTTATCGGATACAATTAAATCGTTCTTCATTTCAACGATAGTTGGATTTTTGCCCTTTAAGAATAAATCGTAAGCAATTTCACAGCCTGTAAGACCGCCGCCGATAACTACAACATCTCTGCCGATAACCTCTTTATTGAGTAAGTAGTCAATAGCAGGAACAGCTCTGTCAATTCCCTTGATTTTTGGCTTAATCGCCTTAGCGCCTGTTGCAACGATAACCTCGTCAGCGCCAAGTCCGTCAAGCTCCTTAACCTTTGAGTGAAGCTGAACATCAATATTTGGATACTTGGCAATTTCTCTTTCATACCAAGCAATAAGCATTTTATCCTTTTCCTTGAAGGATGGAGCAGCCGCCGCAATAAATACGCCGCCTAAGCTACCGCTCTTTTCGTAAAGAGTTACATTGTGTCCGCGCTTGGCAAGAACAATAGCAGCCTCCATACCGCCGATACCGCCACCGATAACGGCAACATTCTTTACAACCTTTGCAGGCTCAATCTTATATTTATCTGATTGCATTACTCTTGGATCAAGAGCGCATCTTGCAATATGGCTTGCATCGTGAATTGACTGAGCATTAGCAACACCCTTATAGTGAGCCATATTAAAGCAAGCATTGTGACAGCAGATACAAGGACGAATATCCTCAACTCTGTTTTCGATAAGCTTAGTTACCCATTCACTGTCAGCAAGGAACTGTCTTGCAACGCCCATAGCATCAATTTTGCCCTCAGCCACAGCCTTCGCGCCTGTTTCAGGCTCCATTCTACCTGCGCATACAACAGGAATTTTTACAAACTGCTTAATGTGAGAAACATCCTCAAGGTTGCAGTTCTGAGGCATATACATCGGTGGATGAGCCCAATACCAGGAGTCATATGTACCGTTGTCAGCATTGAGCATATCATATCCCGCTTCCTCAAGGTACTTAACCGCCTTTTCGCTCTCTTCCATGCTTCTGCCCATTTCGTCAAATTCCTCACCGGGAAGTGCGCCAACACAGAAATCCTTAACCTTAGAGGTTACAGAATAACGAAGTGAAACAGGGAAGTCCTTACCGCAGGAGTCCTTAATAGCCTTAACAATATCAGTAGCGAAGCGATAACGGTTTTCAAATGAGCCGCCGTATTCGTCTGTACGCTTATTTGTATATTCAGTAGTAAATTGGTCAAGCAAATAGCCCTCGTGTACCGCGTGTACCTCAACACCGTCAACACCTGCTTCCTTGAACTTTAATGCAGTCTTAGCGAATGCATCAACTATTTCCTTAATTTCCTTAACCTTAATTTCACGGCACTTAACCTTGTCGCTCCAACGGGATGGAAGCTCAGATGGAGAAGCGCTTTGATAAGGAATATTAATAATTGGCTTAATAATATCACGGATTACAGGCATATTATGTAATGCAACAAGCGGAGTAGGGATAGCAAATGAACGGCCCATACCTGCTGTAATCTGGATAAATAATTTTGCGCCTGTCTTATGGATTTCGTCCATAAACTCCTTTAGCTCTGCAAACATCTTGTCGTTTTTGTAGAGCCACTGACCTCTATATGTGCTCTTAATAGGGGCAATGCCGGGGATAATAAGACCAACATTATTTTTAGCCTTTTCAAGGAAAAATGCAGCTGCTTCCTTGTTGAACTTGTTTCCGCCAAGGTTCATCCAACCAAAAAGAGATGTTCCGCCCATAGGACAAAGAACAATACGGTTCTTGATTTCAACATTGCCGATTTTCCAAGGTGTAAATAATGCCTGATACTTTGGATCTAACTTTCCTGATACATTTTCCATAAGAAAACTCCTTATCGTATAAAAAATAAAATTTTAGTTATAATTAGTATAGCATACTTTATTTTATATTGCAATATAAAAATTTTAAATAGAAATTAAACAAAAAATTAAAATTTCATATAATGAAAGGGTGTAGGTTGTAGGATGTAGGATGTAGGATGTAGGGATGCGCCGTAGGTGCAATTCATTAAGGTATATTGGCTCATCTCGTTCATAGGGGAATTACTCATTTTGCAAAGCAAATACATAAGGGGGATATATATGGGAAAATATTTTGGAACAGACGGCTTCAGAGGCATTGCGGGCAAAGAATTAACCGCAATTCACGCATTCAGAATAGGACAGTTATTAGGCTACTATTTAAAAAACGAGAAAAAGGAAAGACCGAAGGCGGTAATAGGCAAGGACACAAGAATATCAAGCTATATGCTTGAATATGCCATAGCCTCGGGACTTGCATCGGTAGGCGCAGATTCATATCTGTTACATGTTACCACCACGCCAAGCGTAGCGTATGTAACAAAATCGGATAAATTCGATATAGGCATTATGATTTCCGCAAGTCATAATCCGTATTACGATAACGGCATAAAAATCCTCAATTCAAGCGGAGAAAAAATAAACGACACATTAACGGACAAAATTGAAAAATATCTTGACGCAAGGGATACGGTGCCGCTTGCAGAAAATCAAGAAATCGGCAAAATAGTTGACTACTACGAGGGAAGAAACAGATATATAGGCTATCTTATATCAATTGCAAAAAGCTCATTTAAAAAATTCAGAGTAGGACTTGATTTAGCCAACGGAAGCTGTCATATGATAGGCAAAACCGTATTTGAATCCTTAGGAGCTACAACATATGTTATAAATAATCAGCCAAACGGACTAAACATAAACGAAAATGCAGGCTCTACTCACATTGAAAATCTACAAAAATTAGTTAAGGAAAAGGGACTTGATATAGGCTTTGCATTTGACGGAGACGGCGACAGATGTATCTGTGTTGACGATAAGGGCGAAATAGTAAACGGCGACAAAATAATGTATCTTTTAGCCAAGGATTTAAAGGAAAAAGGCGAGCTTTTAACCAACACGGTAGTAACAACTGTTATGTCAAATTTAGGTCTTTATAAATCACTTGAAAAGGAAAGCATAAAATACGAAATTACAAGCGTGGGTGACCGCTTTGTCTATGAAAATATAGCCAAAAACGGACACTCCTTAGGCGGTGAGGAGTCAGGACACATAATTTTAAGCAAATACGCATCAACAGGCGACGGCATTTTAACCGCCATTAAAATAATGGATATTTTAGCTGATAAAAAGCAAAATCTATCCTATCTTTTAAAGGATATTACCTTGCTACCGCAAAAAACTCTTAGCATAGCGGTGAAAAATAAAAAGGATGCATTAGACAACGAAAAACTGCAAATGCTATGCAAGACAATAGAAAAAGAGCTGAAAAATAACGGCAGAATACTTTTGCGCGCAAGCGGCACAGAGCCGAAAATCAGAGTAATGATAGAGTGTGAAAGCGAGGCGCAAATTGATAATTACCTAAATAGAATAAATTCCGTAATACAAGAGGAAAAATTAAATGGATAGAGTAACGGTTAAAAGGCTTTTTGACCTTAAAAACACCATAGCAGGCAGTTTGATGGAAAAGAGCGTATATCCTTGGGAGATAGTCCCAAAAATCAGAGATTACATTTTGCTTCTTGGAGAAAGCTTAGATGTAAGAGAATACGAAAAGGTGGGGGAATGTGTCTATATTTCACGAAGCGCCAAAATAGACAGTAGTGCCAAAATAGAGGGGGCATGTATAATTGGAAAGGGCGCAACTCTGCGAAAGGGCGCATACCTTCGCGGCAACTGTATAATTGGCGACGGCTGTGTTATAGGTAACTCAAGCGAAATAAAAAACAGCATTCTCTTTGACGAAAGCCAAGTGCCGCATTTTAACTATGTAGGCGACAGTATTTTAGGCTATAAAGCTCACCTTGGCGCAGGCGCGAAAATTTCCAATCTTAAAAGCGATAAAACACCTGTATGCATCACTGTCAACGGCGAAAAAATCAAAACCGAACTTAAAAAGCTTGGCGCAATTCTCGGAGATTATACAGAAATCGGTTGTAACGCGGTCTTAAATCCCGGTACAGTAATCGGTAAAAATACAACCGTATATCCATTATCCTGTGTCCGAGGCTATGTTGCGGAAAACAGTATATATAAAAGCGAAAATGTGATTGTAGGGAAAGGAGAGTAAGCAGCGAAATTTTGCTACGCAAAGCGAAATTGCTTCGCAGCTAAATTAATGCTCATAAACTCGCATTAGCTAAATTAAATTCGCTATATAGCTACCGAAGGTAATTTAGCTCCTGAAAGGAATTTAGCTCAACTTGTCGAATTTAGCTCGCGTAAGCGAATTTAGCTGTGACTTTGTCACTATGTGCGGAATAATAGGATACACAGGCAGCCAAGCCTCAGAGCCTAAGCTCATTACAGGCTTGAAAGCATTAGAGTACCGTGGCTATGATTCCTGTGGCGTTGCCACAAAGGAAAAAATAACAAAAGCCAAGGGGCGTGTCGCTTATTTAGAGGATTTGTTAAGAAATAGCGAGGATATGTCAACCGTCGGAATAGGACATACAAGATGGGCAACACACGGCGAGGTATCAAAAGAAAATGCCCATCCTCACAGAATAGGCAAAATCACCCTTGTTCATAACGGCATTATAGAAAATTATGCAGAAATTAAAGCAGAATTACAGACACAAGGCGTTAAATTTGTGTCCCAAACCGATACAGAGATAGCCTGCGCGCTGATTAATAGCTATTATGAAAATAGCGGTGACATAATCGAAGCAATTAAAAAAGCGCAAAAGCGATTTGTTGGCTCATATGCATTTGCTATTATGGTTGAGGGTGAAAATAAAATCTATGCCACAAGATACAAAAGCCCCCTTATTATTGCCAAGAGTAAGGACGGCTATTATTTAGCGTCGGATATGAGCGCATTAATCCCGTTTACAAGAAAATATTACAGAATGAACGAAGGCGAAATAATTTGCTTATCCCCAAACGGTGTGGAGCTGTTTAATGCTAAAATATCCACACCTCTGTGGGAAATTTCCAATTTAAGCATTGAGGACACGCGTAAGGAGGGCTATGACCACTATATGCTGAAGGAAATTTATGAGCAATCCACAGTAATTAAAAATACACTGTCTAAAAGAATAAAATCAGTCTTGCCTGATTTTAGCGAGGACGGTTTAAGTAATGACTATTTTAAGGACATTCACGAAATACACATAATAGGCTGCGGCTCAGCTATGCACGCAGGACTTGTAGGCAAGGGCCTGATTGAAAAATATGCTAAAATCCCCACAAGCGTGTTTGTAGCATCGGAGTATCGCTATAATCCGCCGATTAAAAAGGATAACACACTATGTATTTTTATTTCCCAATCGGGAGAAACCGCTGACACCTTCGCATCCCTTGAATACGCAAAGCAAAACGGATATAAAACACTGTCAATAGTAAATGCGCAAAATACATCCATAGCAATTGAATCTCATAATGTGATTTATACCTACGCAGGCGTTGAAATCGCCGTTGCCACCACCAAGGGCTATACAACTCAGCTTGCCATATTAAGCCTAATCGCATTAAAATTATCACTTGACAGAAGCACACTACCGCTTGAACAAGTTAAAGACCTAACAAGCAAGCTATATAACGGTGTGCCAAAAGCAATTGAAACCACACTGTCAACCCGAGACAAAATCAAATTTCTTGCCGAAAAAATTAAGGATAGAGACGACGCATTTTATATCGGCAGAGGCGTTGATTATTATTTATGTAAGGAGGGCTCTTTAAAATTAAAGGAAATTTCCTATATCAACTCACAGGACTATCCCGCAGGGGAATTAAAGCACGGCACGATATCATTAATTACAGAGAATACTCCCGTAATTGCTATCGCCAATAATATAGACCTGTTTCCTAAAACAGTAAGTAACCTGAAGGAAGTAAAATCAAGAGGCGCTTACACTATCCTGATAACAAGCTTACGCGTAACAGACGAAGCCGACTGTATAATAAATCTGAACGCGCCAAGCGAGCTTGAAGCAATCTTTTCAAGCATTATATCAGTACAGCTCCTGTCATACGAAACAGCCTTGCTCCGAGGCTGCGATATAGATAAACCGAGAAATCTTGCAAAGAGTGTTACGGTTGAGTAGCCGTCAGCCGTTAGCCGTCAGCAGTTATCCCTCATTTTGCGAAGCAAAATATATCGAAATTCGCCTTGCGAATTATATCGAAAGAATCTACAAAGAAGATTCTTATATCGAAATTTACGGAGTAAATTATATCGAGTGCGTAGCACATATTAGCCGTTAGCCAATCAAATAAAAACTCACAGACTAAATCTGTGAGTTTTTGATTGTATAAATTTTTTTAATTCCGTAATATTTAAAAATTGATATTGTGCTTTCGTTTATTCTTTCGCCACATACCGCAATTGATACGGCAGGGGGGCAGGAAACAGTGGTGTCAGCATAAATACAACCAAGTGAATTATCCACACTTGTAAGCGTCTTTTCACTAAAATATGCATCTCGCGGCGACATTACAATATCAAGGGGTGTATAGATAAATGCTTGCTTTTTGATTGCTTGCTTTTTAGGAATAGCTTTGAGAACACTGCATATTGTATCAAGCTCACTGTCAGTGTTTTCACTTGAAATCATAAGCACAAGAAAATCACTGTCGTAAAACTCTGGAACAATGTTATTTTCTATAAGTATTTTTGCAAAATCAACACCGTTATAGCCATATTCCTTTGTGTCAATGGATATCTTCATTGTTTCGTCGCCAATTAAAGAATATCCACACACAGTAAGGCTTTTTTTGATTTCCTGTACCTTTTTTGATATGCTATTAAGCTTGTCTCTATATCCACTGTCAAGATATCTGTTGCATTTATCAAGAGACTGTAAAATAAGATATGAGGGGCTTGTGGAGCCGTAAATGCACATAACGCTCTTTGCAAATTCGCTGAAATACTCAGGCGCATTTTTTGAAATATGCAAATAAGCGCCGCCTGTTAATACAGGCAATGTTTTATGAGCAGAATCGCAACACATATCAGCGCCCAAATCAAGGGGATGTGTGGATAATTCGCCAAATTTTAAATATGCGCCGTGGGCATTATCCACAATTAAGATAACACCGTGCTTTTTGCACACAGTTGAAATTCCCTTAATATCGCTTACATTTCCAAGATAGTCGGGGCTTGTAATATACACCGCAAAAGGTAATTCCTCTGCGTTTGAAAGCATTAAGTCAAGCTCACTCGGTACAATTTCACAGCTTAAATATGATTTATCATTTTTTGGATATATCCATTTTACATTAAAGTCAACTAAAATCGAAGCCGAGATAAATGAGGTATGCGCATTTCGTCCCGCAATAACATAGCTTCGGTTTTGACCTTTACCGTATGCTTTCGCAAGATGAAGCATGGTCTTTATACAAAGAGACGAGCCCTCTGTGGAATAAAGCGTTTTATAGCTGCCAAAAAGCTTAGAAGCATTTTCCTCGCTTTCCTTTATTATTCCGTTAGCCAAATATAGAGCATCAGCGCCGTCAATTTCGGTAATATCATACGGATATTCCTTGCCCTTATGACCGGGCATATGTAATCTTATGGACTTACTGTCAACATAATTTTTTACAAAATCACAAATAGGCGTTTTCATATTATTCCTTTAATGCTCTTGCAACCGCAACCATTAAAGCGCATTCCATACGCTTTTTAAATAGCTCACAGCCATATTTATATACGCCTCTTACTGAGCCTGTTGCGTGATATGCATTTGCCGCGCATCCGCCAGAGCAATATAGCTTAGCCCAACAATCCTTACAGTCGGGACGGGCATAAACATTACAGGACGCAAACTCATTTTGCGCTTCCTTATTTGTAACGCCGTTATAAATATCACCAAGCTTGTATTTTTCCTCGCCTACAAATTGGTGACAGGGATATAAATCTCCCCAAGGTGTAACAGCCATATACTCAGTTCCTGAGCCACAGCCTGATATGCGCTTATAGATGCAAGGTCCGCCCTTTAAATCAATCATATAATGATAGAAGGTGAACGGCTTCTTTTCCTCATCCTTTTGGAGCATTAATTTTGCTAAATCCTCATACTGCTTGCAAACGATAGGGAAATCCTTTTCGGTTAATTCTTCCTTGTCGCCCTTAGCGCAAACAACAGGCTCCATAGAAAGCTCATTGAAGCCAAGGTCAAGCATAACCTTAATATCCTCTAAAAAGTCAGGATTTGCGTGAGTGAATGTTCCGCGCATATAGTAATTTTTACCGCCGCGCGCATCAACAAGCTTTTGGAACTTAGGAACGATTTTCTCCCAGCTTCCATTACCCGCATAGTCAACTCTGTATCTGTCGTGAACTTCCTTTCGTCCGTCAAGGCTTAATACAACATTGCTCATTTCACGGTTGGCAAAGTCGATTACATCATCATCAATAAGCACGCCGTTTGTTGTAAGAGTAAAGCGGAAGTTTTTGTTGTGCTTCTTTTCAATTTCTCTTGCATAAGCAACAAGGTCCTTTAGCATCTGAAAATTCATAAGAGGCTCGCCGCCAAAGAAGTCAACCTCTAAGTTGTGGCGGCTTCCCGAATTTTCAATTAAGAAATCAAGCGCGCGCTTACCAACCTCAAGAGACATAATTGCTCTTTCACCGTGATACTTGCCCTGTGAAGCAAAGCAGTATGAGCAGTTAAGATTACAGGTGTGGGCAACATGTAAGCAAAGCGCCTTAATAACGCCCGAGGTCTTTTGCTTTAGCTTATCAGCCATAGGCTCAAAGGTGTCGGGAGTAAAAAGCTGACCTGCTTTTTTCATTCCCTCAATTTGCGCGTATAGCTCTGTAGGCTCCTCTCTTGTCACATTCTTTTCAGTACCGTA
>JAFQAM010000285.1 GCA_017416885.1 Clostridia bacterium
GGAAGGGGGACCGCGACAGCGGTGGATGAGGTGTCACTGAACGCTAAACTTACTCCTCATCCGTCAGCCTTGTATCTGCCCCCTTCTCCCACAGGAGAAGGCTTAATTAGTACAATTTTACTTTAATGCGTTATAGCTTTTCGATAATGAGCTCTCCGTTGATTTTTCCGCCTTGAATTTCAGCTAAGACCTCATCAAAATGAACATGGCTGAATTTGTCTGAGGTGGAAAGATATATAAGCTGCTCGCCAAGAAGCTTTAATCCCTCGGTATTTCCTGAGATAAGCGCGTAATTATCTTCACACTTAATACTTAATTCGCCTTTTTCGTTCCAAATATATTCAACGCCATCGCCTTTAATATATTCGGGAATATCAATTGTTATTTTCATATTTTTCCCTTCATTAAAATATTGTTCGACAGATGTGACTTGCTAATGATGTTGCCCTTACGGACAAATGATGTGCTTCGCAATGATATTGAGGCTTTGCCTCAAATGATGTTGCCTTTGGCAAATATGTTTACCATATTATCAATCATTAGATTTATAATATAGTAAACAATGACAATACCCCTCAAAGTTAGGATCGTTTATTTGCTCTCTGAATTCCTTGCAAATGCATTTTGTGTCCTCGTTTTTTTCAATGCGACATGGACAGTAGCCGCCTTTTCTTTCTAAGCCTGCTTTGATTTTTTCTACAAGCTCTTTGTTTTCGTTTAATGTTATTTTTGCCATATTTTTTCTCCTTTTTCATATTTTTGCAACGCAAAAATATATCGAAATTGCGAAGCAAGAAAGTAAAAGAATAGTTTAAATGTATATAATGTAATTGCACCTAACGGTGTCGATATATTTTCGTTTTCACGAAAATTCGATATAAGAACCTGCTTTTCAGAGCCTTCCTACTTTTCAATAGAAACTTACGCAGCAAGTTCTTTCGATATATTTCGCAAGCGAAATTCGATATATTTTGCTTCGCAAAATGAGAACTAATCACTCAATTCATATTCGTATGAATATAAATTATTAGCGCTTAAAAACTTGCCGAAAATGTACTTTTTGCAAGCGCTTTCGTTGAGAACATAGATTTTGCCGTCAAGATAGACAATTTCCTCTGCCATTGGCGGAGCTTCAAGTGTTTTCTTTAAGCATTTGCTATCTAAGTGATAGAGTGAAACCGCATTGCCGTCGATTAATACATCGCCTTGGTCGCTTTCGATATAGAGCATATCATAAAAATAAAGCTTTGACTTGGATAGTCCCCAAGAGGATGAAAGCACGATTTGCTTGCCGTCGATAATATACATACCCTGAATTGCGCCTGTTGTTGTAATCGCCGCGCAGGGCTTGGACGCAACTCCGAATTGGCTGTCATCTAACTTGAACACTGTAATTAATGCGGTATTTAAATCGCCTGCGGGAGTTTCAAGTCTGTGGGAGTCTGATGTTTCGTAATCGTTTTCACGGTAAAATTCGCCAACAAAAATAAATCCGTCGTAAATATGGCAATATGCAGGATTGTTATATGTCTTAACTCTGCCTATTTTCTTGGCTTCCAACTTGCCTGCTAAAACCTCATCAAGGGGGAATACATCAAGACCGCCGTCATATCCCTTTTCCTTAGTTCCGTCGGTGATGTATAGATTATTGCCGTAATATTCAACTCCGCCTGTATGACCTAAATAGTCAGTACCGTCCGGGTTTTTAAGCTGAGTATGGCTTAAAACCTTACCGCTTTTATTAACTACATAAACTCTTGATGCAGTATCGTCTGCCATATAGCCCGCGATTATAAATAGCTCCTTGTCGGGGATATATGTCATTCCCTGTTGCACTAAGCCGTCATTAACGCCCGGCATTTTAAATTCCTTGTTAGCGTCCTTGTAAAACTCACTGAAAATAATTCTTTCGCCAATTTTAACACAGGCAAGCGCTAAAATAATTATACCAATTATGACCGATAATGTAATCACTGTTATTCTGACCGCTTTATTTTTCATAAATTATCCTTCCTTATTTGTATTTAATACACTGATATTTTATCACGAAAATGACTTGTTGTCAACAATATAAAAAATGGCACAGAATGTGCCATTTTATTAATGAAATATAAGTACTTTATGCTTTAGCGAAATTATTGCTTCGCAATAGCGAAATTATGTCGCAAGCGACATAGCGAAATTTCACTTCGTGAAGCGAAATTAAATTTGCTATTGTAGGGGAGGGGTCGTCCCTCCCGTTACAGCGGTACGGAAAACCCGTACCCTACAAGCGAATTTAGCTGAACGAAGTTCAATTTAGCTTGCGGAACGCAAATTTAGCTGCATACCTAATTCGCCAAGCGAATTTGGTATGCTACAACCTGAGGCGGGAAGGAAAGCATAGTTTGACCTGAATAAGAAATTTCAACGGTTTCACCTACTGTAATGCTTTGGCGAGTTATCTGCGAGCCGTTTTTATTGTAGTATTTGGTACTTGGTGTTAAAATCCAATATACGCCAAATGCGTAATCGCTTTCGATAACCTCAACCTCGATATGGTTATCCTCAACGCTTTTTACAATAGCCTTTAATATGAAGCTTTGCTTTGCTTCGTAGCTGTTGTCGATATCCTCGTTTAATGCTTCGTTTTCGTTGCCTGCCACCATAAGCGCGTCCTTTTCCTTTGATGCTTGTGCTTCCTGCTCGGCGGTTTTTTCGTCCTTTATCGGTTCAACCTCACTGCTTGGAAGCTGTAATTCCTGATTATTTTCATTAACCACATTATCTAAATCAATTGGCGCTTTCTCGCTATCACTTGTTTTTGTCACACAGGAAAAAAGCGTGAAAATTGATAAAATCACAATAAAAAATAATAAAAGCTTTTTCATATATCGTTCCTTTATACTATTATATACGGTTTCTACAAAATTATAGTACCATATTTTTACATTTTTGTCAACAAAAACTATATAGCTAACAGCTCATTATTTCAAATTTTCAAGATATTCAAGCAGCTGACTCCGTGAAATCATTTGATGCACCTCGGCAACAATTGCTCCGTTTTCGTCAATAAAAATTGTTTTCGGTATGGAATTTATTTCATACGCAGCATATGCTTCAAATTGATAATCAAAATAGATTGGGAATGTATATCCACTGTTATCATAAAAAAGCTTAGCTTTTTCCACCGTATCAGTGCCCCATGCAAGATGGCTGACCATTACAAATTGAATGTCCTCACCATAAGCTTGATATGCTTCCTCAAAATCAGGCATTTCAGCCTTACAGGGCGGACACCAGCTTGCCCAGAAGTTAAGCACAACAGGCTTACCTCTTAAGCTTTCAAGAGTTACCTCGTTGCCGTTATAGTCAAGCATCTTGAAATTCGGCGCCATTTTCAAATTTTCATCGCTACCTGTGTCGGTATCTGTGTCTGTATCACCGCTTAAATCTGTGTCGGTGTCCGTATCTGTGTCAGTGTCCGTATCTGTATCACTGCCTAAATCTGTGTCAGTGTCCGTATCACTACCCACATCAGTATCAGTGTCTGTATCGGTATCGGTGTCGGTATCTGTATCAGTGTCACTGTCTGCATCACTATCCACATCAGCGTCACTGTCGGTGTCTGAAATTTCGCCACCGTCGCCACTGTTTGTATCAGTATTTGTGTCGCTGTTCTCTACCTTGTCTGCGCCTGTATCAGTATCCTTATCAGGCCCACAAGATATAAAGCATAGACACATCAACATTAAAATTAATAAAATTGATATAATTTTTTTCATTTTTTCCTCTCACTTTAAAAAATATTTTTCGTTTAATCAAATCTCGCTGACAGCTTAAATGCGCGCTGACGCGTGTCGATATAATCGCTTCGCGATTTCGATATATTTTCGCTTTGCGAAAGTGTGAGCCGGAAGCTGGCGGCTAATGGCTAACAGCTATCCGATCAATCTCACTCACAAGCGCATCATAGCTGATCATTCCCGTAAAATGCTTTGTGATATTGCCGTTTTTATCAATTATTATAGTCTGCGGAATTGAGTCAAGTCCGTATTTCTGATAGCCCTCAAATTTGTAGTCAAAATACACAGGGAATGTATAACCGCTGATCTCATAAAACGCTTTAGCGGTTTCAATTGTATCATTGCCCCACGCAAGGTGGCTAACCATTAAAAAGTTAACCTCGTTTCCGTATTTTTTGTATGCTTCCTCAAAATCGGGCATTTCAGCCTTACAGGGCGGACACCAGCTTGCCCAGAAGTTAAGCACAACTCCCTTTTTGCCGTAAAAGTCCGAAAGCGATACCTCATTACCGTTATAATCAAGCAACGCAATGTCAGGCGCATCACCTGTCTTTTTACAGGATGCAAAAATCAGACACACGGTCAACAAAATTAATAAAATTGATATTGTTTTTTTCATTTTATTTAAACAAATCCAATATTTGCTCTTTGGACTTTACTCCGCTTGATTGATGTGTAATTGCTCCGTCCTTGATTACCACAAGATAAGGAATGTATTGCACGCCAAACGCGCCTGCAAGCTCGCCGTTTTCATCAACATTCACCTTGCATACGCAAATATCGTCATTTTCCTTGTCGATTTCCTCAAGAATTGGCGCAATCATCTGACAGGGTCCACACCAATCCGCATAAAAATCAATTAAAACCTTCTTGTTTTCCTTTGTTACTTGTTCAAAATTTTCAATGTTTAAATATTTCATATAACTCCTTTCAGTTGCTTTTAAGCCGTCAGTCACCGTCTGATGCGCCAACGGAAAAGCCACAAAACAAAACTGCTTTTTATTTTATTCTAATATATAAATTTATTTTTTCAAGAGCGTCGGCGCAAGCGGTCAAATTTTGTCGCAAACGGCTTCCGAAAATGCGATTAATGATGTGAAATGCCGCTTTTGATAATTATGCAACATCGGTGCATTTCCTACATTCTACATCCTACACCCTACATCCTACATCCTAATTTGAGAGCTCGCCTCTCAAATTCTGTTCCATTTTTACTTTGATTTCTTCCTTGGAATAGCCCTTGCTAAAGAGATAGTAAAGCTTTGCAACGGCGCTTTCGGTGGTCATATCGTAGCCGCTGACTGCGCCTGCTTTTTTCAGAGCTGAGCTTGTTTTGTAAATGCCAAGTGACACTGTGCCCTGTGGACATTGTGAGCAGACAGCCACAACGCTTCCGCTTTCAAATGCTTTTTTGATGATTGGAAGCAAGCTTCCGTTGTCAGACGGAATATTGCCTGCGCCAAAGGTTTCAAGGACAATGCCCTTTAATTTTTCCGTCATTACGCCCTCAAAAAGTGGGAAGCGAATGCCCGGGAAAATCTTCAATACGCCGATTGGCACATCCTCAAAATGGCAGAAATTGAACTTTCCCTCATTTTTTGGCATTGGCGGATATGGCAAATATGAAATTGATATACCTGCCTCTGCAAGCAATGGACAGTTAGGCGAGGAAAAAGCTCTCATTCCGTCAGAGGACATTTTTGTGGCGCGATTTCCACGCATCAGCTTTCCGCCAAAATACAGACACACCTCACGGACAAGTCCGTCGGCTGCTATAATCATTGATGTGATTAAATTGTCAAGCCCGTCGCTTCGTATTTCACAAAGCGGAATTTGTGAGCCTGTCAAAATTACAGGCTTGTCTAAATTTTCAAGCATAAATGACAACGCCGACGCAGTATATGCCATTGTATCAGTGCCGTGAAGCACTACAAAGCCGTCGTATTTTTCGTATAAATCGCTTATTATTCTGCCTATTCTGTTCCACTCATTCACCGTCATATCAGATGAGTCAAGAAGCGGTGACATCTCGTAAAAATCATATTCAGGCATTTTTTCGCTTTTTAAATCCTTGATTTGCTCAAACAAGGTCTCTATATATCCCTCTTTCGGCTTGTATCCGTCCTCCGAGGGAATCATTCCTATTGTTCCACCTGCGTGGATTATGCATATTTTTTTCATTGTAAAAGCTCCTTTCAGTCGCTTTTAGTGGTCAGTGGTCTTCTTCGGGCAAGCCCTACGCATAAGTTCTGTCAGCCAATCGCACTGCACTTCGCCTGTGTTCTTGGGACATCACTTAAGTGGTTAGTGGTTAGCAGATAGTTAAATGCCCAATAACAAGCAAACAATATTTTTGCATTTTTCTTTTTGTCAGTTCAATCAAAAGCTAAACTTGCTGACCGCTGGCGGCTAACGGCTGACGGATAAGGCTTTAGATCGCAGATCTAAAGCCTTTACCAATAATATCACTTGAGTTAGTAATAATAGTAAAGTCGCTGCCGTCGCCTGTTTCTTGTATGTAGGTTTTTAATTGCATTGCTTGTGTACGGCTTAATACTGTGATGATAATTTTCTTGTCCTCGTGTGTAAATGAGCCTGTGCACATTGAAACCGTAGCGCCACGGTGTAGCTTATTGTTTATAAATTCTACGATTTCATTTTCTCTTGATGTGATTATATAGAAGCATTTTGTAAGATAAATACCGTCGATTACTACATCTACAATAAAGGACTTCAAAATAAGGCCTAAAAGTGAATATAAGCCGATACGAAGGTCAAATATAAAGAAGCTTGCAAGAACCAAAACCGCATCAGACACAAATAAAGCGCGGCTGATATCAAGATTTGTGTACTTTTTAAGTATCATTGCCACAATATCCGTGCCACCTGAGGATGCGCCTACACTGAATGTAATTGCGCTACCAACGGCAATACAGCCAATGGCGAAAATAAGCTCTAAGAATGCATCATCTGTGATTGTTGGCGCACCGCCTGTAATCTTGGTAATTGGCAAAACTCTCTCCAAAACAAATGATGAAAAAGAGATAAGCAAGCTACAATAAATAGTTTTGAATGCAAATGCTTTACCGAAAATTATTAATGCAATAATAAGCAAAATTACATTTACAACCGCCATAATAAGTCCCGGAGTAATAGCCTCTATTCCGATAACCTTGGCAAGAAGAACAGAAAGGGAGCTTGTTCCGCCTGTTGAAAAGTTGTTTGGAAAGCTAAAAAAGTAAACTCCACAGGAAACGATAATTCCACCTATGGTGATTATCAAATATGTTTTTAGTGTGTCTAAAATTTTTGATTTCATTTTAAATTCCTTAAATATTAAATTTTAACCAAAATAATTTTAGCACATATATTATATTTTTACAATAGAAAAATATATAAGTACATATTTTTAATAAAAAAGAAAATACCGATTAGTCGGTATTTTCTAAATCATTTAATTGTTGTTGTAATTTTTGCTTTTTCTTTTCTTGCTTTTCGGTTTTTCGTTTATCCATCATTGCTTTGTATTCCTCATAAGTGTATTTGAGGGCGTTTTTATTGTTATTAATAATAACAGCAGATAAAACGATATAACCTATTATATTTACAAAGCAGACAGAAAAAATTATATAATCGACAGCTCGCATTTTAGGAATAACAGAGGTGTCAACAAAAGCCGAACCAAAAATATCATATATATTGAATTTTTGTTTTAAAATGGAAAAATTTAATATCAAACAAAGAATAGACAAAACAACAATTATTGTTGAAATAACACAAAATAAAATTTTTAAAGATTTTTTCATAAAATCACCTCATATTGATTATATCAAAGCTTAATAAATAAGTCAATATAAATTAATAGTCATATTTCTTTTTAAGTGCGAAAATGAATATGAATGTGGTTATAATTGCCATTATTTCACTGCCTGTGCTGGAAAGCCAAATGCCGTCAAGGTCCATAAAGAGAGGCATTACGATAACTGTTACCGCTTGGAATAGGAATAAACGCAAGAACGATAAAATCGCTGACACAAGACCGTTACCAAGGGCGGTAAAGAATGCTGAACCGAAAATATTAAAGCCCACGATTAAGAAGCAGAATGAATAAAGACGGAAGCCACGGATTGTCATTTCTAAAATTGTTTCGTTATAGCCCACAAATAAACGGGAAAGTGGCTCTGCAAGACCTTCGCCAAGCAGGAACATTGCAATAGAAAATGCTAAAATAATAATCATACTCTTTTTGCGAAGTCCCTTTAGCTCGTCTGTGTTTTTAGCTCCGTAATGGTAGCCAACAATAGGCGCAATTCCTATTGAATAGCCAATAAAAATTGATATGAAAATGAAGCCCACATACATTAAAACTCCATTTGCCGCTACTCCGTCACCCTCTTCTCCCGCATATTTAAGAAGCTGAAAATTAAAGAGTATTCCAATAACGGAAAGCGATACATTTGTCATAAGCTCGCTTGAGCCGTTGGTACAAACCTTTAAAAGCGCTTTAAAATCTAAAAGCGGCTTTTCAAGTCTTAATAAGCTATTGTTTTTCTTGCGTAAAAAGTAAATTATAGGCACAAGACCGCCAATTACCTGACTTAATGCAGTTGCAAATGCAGCTCCTGCAATTCCCCATCTGAATAAGCCGATAAATAACGCATCAAGCACCATATTGGCAACCCCTGCCAAAATTGTCACATATAAACCTGTTTGTGGCTTTTCAGCAGTTACAAAGAATGACTGAAACTCCATTTGAAGCATAAAAAACGGCATTGCGCATAAAATGATCGTTCCGTAAATTACACAGTTTTCAAGCATTGCGCCTGCGCCTAACATAATAGCAACAGGGCGAATAAACACTATACCTAAAATTGCAAATATTATGCCCACCGCAATAGATGTATAGGTAACAAAGGAAAAAACTCCGTTTGCTTTTTTCTTGTCTCCCTCGCCGAGAGTTTTTGAAATTAACGCGCTACCGCCTGCTCCAAACATAAAGCCAATAGCGCCAAGAAGCATTATAACAGGCATAATAAAGTTTACCGCCTTAAACTCTGCTTCTCCTGCAAAATTTGATACAAAAAAGCCGTCAACCACACCGTAAATTGATGAGAAAACCATCATAACAATTGAGGGGAGTGTGAATTTTAATAGCTTTTTGTATGAAAAATGGTCTGATAATTGAATTTTCATTTTTGAAGCTCCTTAATTGCGCCTGCGGTGATTTTTGCAAGAAGCTTAATATCGTAGCCTGTTGTATTTATAACCATATGATAGGATGAGGCATCTCCCCATTCTCTTTCGGTTACAATTGTGCGTGTGCGTATTCTTGATTTATCAATTTTCTTAATTGATTTTTCCATTGCTTTTCTGTCACTGCTTTCGCCGTCTCTTAAATGCTTTAAGCAACGGTCAATCCTTGCATCCATATCAGCGCAAACAAAAATATTAAATGGCTTGTAGCTCTCTAAAATTACATCGGCATTTCTGCCAACAATAATAAAATCCTTACCCTGTGTGGCTATTTCCTCAATAATTTTTCTTTCCTCAACCATTAAATCGGTGGATGAAGCGCTGTATATCGGCATCATTGTATGGCCGAAGGAAACAGGAATATTTTTAAGCGCAGCGGAGCTGAGCTCTTTTTCAACATAATCCTTATCAAGCTTTTTATTTTCTGCAATCTGATCTAAAATTTCCTTGTCATAGTAATCATATCCAAGTAAATCGGCAAGACGCTTGCCCAATTCTCTTCCGCCGCTTCCAAATTGACGGCTGATTGTTATAATCATAGTTGCTCCTTTCAGTCGCATAGT
Source organism: Clostridia bacterium (assembly GCA_017416885.1). Lineage (GTDB taxonomy): Bacteria > Bacillota > Clostridia > Oscillospirales > CAG-272 > RGIG2000. The sequence goes on from JAFQAM010000285.1 coordinate 9,602, forward strand.
AGTGGTCAGTGGTCAGTGGTCAGCAGATAGCTGCACTCCAATAAACGAAAACCACTATGTTGTGTTTGATATCGTTTTTGTTTAATAATTTAACTTTTCGTTTGGTGCTCCGTTAATGTAACCACCTGATCACTGACCACTGAACACTAGTCCCTAAAACGCGCGACCTTGAATATTGTACTATAATATTAAAATATTGTCAATACTTATTGCACTTTTGTGATTTATATGTTAAAATAAATTGGTATTATCTATTTAGAAAGAGGAAAAAATATGGAATTAACAAAAGCAATATACGAAAGACGAAGCATAAGAAAATACAAGGATGCAGAAATTACAAGAGAGGAAATTGAGGAGCTAATCAAATCCGCACAAATGGCTCCATCCTGGAAAAACTCACAAACCGCAAGATTTTTTGTTGCTCATTCTAACGAATACAAGGAAAAAATGATTGACGCGCTTCCAAGCTTTAACAAGGACAGAGCCAAGGATGCATCCTGCATTATCGTTTCCGCAATCGTAAAGGGAATCAGCGGATACAACGCAGACAGCGAACCTATCACGCATTTAGGCAACGGCTTTGAATGCTTCGATAATGGCTTAGCAGTTGAAAATCTTTGCTTAAAAGCATACGAAATGGGCTACGGCACACTCATTATGGGACTTTACAAGGAGCAGGTAATCCGCGAAATATTCAATATTCCCGATACAATATCAATAGCCACAGTAATCGCCGTAGGCAAAGCGGACATCTCCCCCGATACCCCACAAAGAAATGAGCTTTCCGAAATTCTAACCATTAAATAACAAAAATCGACACACCTGTGTCGATTTTTTGCTATTTATCGGCTTTTTTTGCGATACAATCAAGACAAGCTTCAATCCTCTTAACCGCTTTAATCAATAGCTTTTTTTAACTCCTTTAAAGTCATAAAAATATGATTTTTGCAAGGGCTTTCCTCGTAATGGCGTTTTTCGTCGTTCCAAAGATAATTGACAATTTGCTGTATATTGTTTTTAAGCTCATCATCAACTATTTGCTTTGCAAATATTTTATCCACATTAAAGCCTTCTTCGGTTATCCATTGATTTTCCTTTATCAAATTACTAAATGCTTCTGAAAAAGCTTTTCCGCTCGCTTGACCAAGAATTTGCATATTTTCCACATTACTTTCATTTGGGCTTTCACACGCGCCTTCAAAGGTGTAAAATAAATATGTTTTCATATTCTCTCCTTTTCGATACTTAAAGCACCTGAATTTTATTGTTGATCGTATTATATTCTGTTGATTAATGAAAATCAAGATCCAAAATAAAAATCCTCAATAGATTTTTCTCTATTGAGGATTTATGTTATTCTTCTGCAATAAAGGTCCAATGATCTGAAATAGTGCTTGGCATCATTTTTGCAAGCGCTTCGGCATCCTTTATAAGATTTTTATTGCCGAAGTGGAAGAAAAAGAACTCGCCCTTTCCCTCATTATATCCCAATTGAAATTCAAGCTCTTTTTTAAAGTAAGGAAATACTTCCTTTAACCGTTCATCAATCGCCCAAATAAAATCAGAATTGTGAGCAGCAATACAGTTAATAATCCACTTTTCTTGCTCCTCAAACCATTTCCAAAAGCTTTTTGCCGCTTCCTCATTCATGCATTTTTTAAATAAAAACATATTTATTACTCCTTAGTGATACTATACATTATTGTATCACTTTGGTGACAGTATGTCAATGATTTAAGTAAAAATGAATTGTCGCAAGCATATGAATTGCTTCGCAATCTTGAAATGAAATTGCATTCGCAATTTCTTGAAATGTATTTGCTATTGCAATTACTTGAAATGCAATGATTCGCATTGCATTGATGGCGGCTTAAGTGATGTCCCAAGAACACAAGCGTAGCGCAGTGCAATTGGATGACAGAACTTATGCGTAGGGCTTGCCCGAAGAAGACGGCTACAATAAATTATATTGCTTCAAAACCGCCTCTATACTATCCTGCCTTGTTGATTGGCACAGAGGCAGGCGAAATTCGTTTTGGATTTTGCCGAGCAAGTACAGCGCGGTTTTAATTGGAATGGGATTGACCTCTTTAAACATTTCGTTAATAAGAGGGATTATGTGTAGCTGAATTTCTGTGGCGGTGTGGTGGTTGCCGCTTAAAAATTCGTGGCACAGAGTGTGCATAATTTCAGGAATTATGTTGCTAACAACTGAAATTACGCCCTTACCGCCCAAGGACAGAATTGGCAATGTAAGATCGTCGCAGCCTGAATAAATATGATAATTATCGTGGCAGGTGTGTAGGATTTCGGCGGTGGTAGCTATATTACCGCTTGCTTCCTTTATGCCCGCTATATTTTCAATTGATGATAACGCTTTATAGACACTTATCGGCACATTTACGCCTGTGCGTGAGGGCACATTGTATAAAATTATGGGTACATCTACGCTTTTTGCAATTAAGCTGTAATGCTCAATAAGTCCTCTTTCCGTTGACTTGTTGTAGTATGGGCTGACTATCAGAAGTCCGTCTGCGCCTTGGCTTTCTGCGCTTTTTGAATATCTTATAGACACCTGGGTGTTATTTGTGCCCGAGCCTACAATAAGCGGTACTCTTTTTCCTATTCTTCGCTTTGCAAATGCAATAATTTCGTACCGCTCGCTTTCCGATACAGTGGCGCTTTCTCCAGTTGTGCCAAGCACTACTATTGCGTCTGTTTTATTCTCAATTTGAAAATCAATAAGATTTCCAAATGCTTCATAATCTATGCCACCGTCACGAAAAGGCGTAACTATGGCTGTGGCTGAGCCGGTGAATGGTGGTTGTTTGGTCATATTTTCGCTCCCTTTGGTCGCTTTAAGTGATCAGTGGTCAGTGGCTAGTGGTTAGTAGTTAGTTTATTGGCAAATTTCAAAAAACAGTTGAAAATTCTAATGCAATATTATATAATATAAAATGAGTTAGTTTACAAACAGACACAAAGGTCGCTTTTGGTTAATATTTGTCAGCGTTGCTACTGACCACTGACCACTAGCCACTGACCACTAATATTATATTCAAAGGACACAACAATGATAAAAAACGATTTACCGAAAACTGATTTACAGACCAAGGATTTTTACTACGATTTGCCTGAGGAGCTGATTGCGCAGACACCTATTGAGCCACGCGACCATTCAAGAATGATGGTATTAAGGAAAAATGGCGAGATTGAGCACAAGCATTTTTATGATGTGATTGACTATCTGAACGAGGGCGATGTGCTTGTAATTAACGATTCAAGAGTTATCCCCGCAAGAATTTACGGTGACAAGGTAAGAGACGAGGGAATTTTTGTTTCTGCTCCATCTAAGATTGAAACGCTGCTTTTAAAGCAGATCGACGGCAACAAATGGGAGGTGCTTCTCCGCCCTGCTAAAAAGGTAAAAATCGGCGGAAAAATTGACTATAACGGAATTTTGCAAGCCACCGTTTGCGATGTTGTTGAGGACGGAAACAGAATTGTTGAGTTTTCATTTGACAAGGAAAAATATTCCTCAATCTATGAGGTTTTAGATATAATCGGCTCTATGCCCTTGCCCCCATATATTACAAAAAAATTAGAGGACAAAAACCGCTATCAAACAGTATATGCAAGGGAAAACGGCTCAAGCGCCGCGCCTACTGCGGGACTACACTTTACAAAAGAGCTGCTTGAAAAAATCAAATCAAAGGGAATAAAAATCGCTCCCGTTATGCTTCATGTAGGTCTTGGCACATTCCGTCCTGTAAAGGCAGAAAAAATCACCGACCATATTATGCACGCAGAATATATCTCGGTTTCAAAGGAAAGCGCAGATATTATAAATAATGCCAAGAAAAACGGCGGCAGAATTGTAGCCGTTGGTACAACCTCATGCAGAACTCTTGAAAGCGTTGCATTAGATGACGGCACAATTCAGGCAATTAGCGGCAATACGGGAATTTTTATCTATCCGGGCTATAAATTCAAAGCAGTTGACACACTTATAACTAATTTCCACTTGCCCGAAAGCACGCTTTTAATGCTTATTTCCGCCCTTGCAGGCAAGGAACGGATTATGGACGCATATAAAATCGCAGTTGAGGAAAAATACAGATTTTTCTCTTTTGGGGATAGTATGCTTATAGAATAGTTGCGAAGCAACTTCACCACGCGAAGCGCTTCATTGCTTGCAACTTCACTGATGAAATCAACTTCACTACGAAGTTACTTCACCTATTATTGTGAAGTTTTGCTAAAGCAAAGTGAAGTTTGCTTTGCAAGTGAAGTTTTACTCCGTAAAAGGAAACGCACATTCTGTGCAGTGAAAAAGCACGCACGCGTGCTTGAAAATTTAGAAATGAGAAAAACAAAAATGAAAATCATAGCAATAGTAGGCCCGACGGCGGTGGGAAAAACTGCGTTGGCGCTTAAATTAGCAAAGGAGTTAGACGGGGAAATTATTTCCTGTGACTCTATGCAGATATATAAGGGTATGGACATAGGTACAGCCAAGCCTACAAAAGAGGAAATGGCGACCGTTCCACACCATTTAATTGATATAAAAGAGCCAAACGAGGAGTTTTCCTGCGCTGACTATGCCGCTATGGCAAAGGAGTGCATTGAGGACATTATCAGCCGTGGCAAGACACCTATTTTTTGCGGTGGCACAGGTCTTTATCTTGACAGCGTTATTGAAATTGGAAGCTTTTCAAGCGGCTTTAAGGATGAAAGCTATCGCGCTCAGCTTGAAGCCTTAGCATTAGAAAAAGGCAACAAATATGTACATAATATGCTAAAGGAAATTGACTCTCAAAGCGCTGAGGAAATCCATCCAAACAACTTAAAAAGAGTTATTCGCGCGCTTGAAATATACCACTGCACAGGCGTTACAAAAACAGAATGGGATAAAAAATCCAAGGAGCAAAAGCCGCCATACGATGCAACAGTGCTTTTCTTAACCTGTCGCGACAGGGAAATTTTAAAGAAAAGAATTGATTTGCGTGTTGATATGATGCTTGCCGAGGGACTTTTAGATGAAGCGATGACGCTATATAAAAACGGTATGCTGAAAGAGGAATACACCTCATACGGAGCTATCGGATATAAGGAGCTTATTCCGTTTTTTAAAAATCTCGCGCCATTTGATGAGTGCGTTGAAAGACTTAAAATATCAACAAGACAGTATGCAAAAAGACAGCTTACTTGGTTTTCTAAGAAGGAAAATTATCATACAGTTTATGTTGATGAGGTATCACCTTATAATGAGGCTATGAAAATTTTAGGGAAAGCATAACAATGAAAGAGCAAATTATCAAGGAAAATTACGAAAGAATTTCAAAGGAAATTAATGAATTAAATAAAAATGTAACCTTGCTTGCGGCAACAAAAATGCAAAGCGCAGAGGATATAAACTATCTTATTTCCTTAGGCTGTAAATGTATTGGCGAAAACAGAGTCAATGAGCTGATGGAAAAATACGAAAGCTACGATAAAAAATCAGAGCTGCATTTTATTGGAACGCTGCAAAAGAATAAGGTTAAATATATCATTGACAAGGTGTCGCTGATTCACTCTGTTGATAGCATCGGTCTTATAGAGGAAATAAATAAAAGAGCCGAAAAAATCGGCAAAATTATGGATATACTCTTAGAGGTTAACAGCGGCAGAGAGGAAAACAAGGGCGGAATTTTGCCTGAGGCTGTGTGCGATTTTTACGAAAAAGCCAAGGAATACAAAAATATCCGTGTACGAGGCTTAATGACAATGGCACCGCGATGTGACACAAGAGAGGAATATTTAAAATATTTCGGTCTTACAAAGGAGCTTTTCGATAAGCTTTTTGGAAACGATGAAAATGCAATACTCTCAATGGGAATGAGCGAAAGCTATAAGTATGCTATCGAAGCGGGAGCGAATATGGTCCGCCTTGGCTCTTGTATTTTCGGTAAAAGGGACTATAATTAAGGCGGACCATAATTAAATTTCTTCGGGAATAAATCCAACGGAGTTGGATGAAATCGCTATCGCGGTTTATTTAATTAACAAAATCTATAATTATTTATATCCACCTCAGTCTAACTGTGGTTTTTGCGAAGCAAAAATTTCACCGCGAAGCGATTTCACTGTGACTGAAGCGGAGCGAAAGGAGCTATATGAGCTTTTTCAAAAAACTAAGAAGAAAAAAATATGACGATTGGGATGACGATGAGGAGCTTGACGAGGAAGAGGAGAGCCAAAATGACGCAAGCGTCACAATCGGTGGAAATTTAGAATTAAAGGTATTTAATCCAAGCACCTTTGAGCAATTATTGACTGCCGTTGACTATTTATCCGTGGGCAGTACTGTATTACTTAATTTAGAGGGTGTTGACGGACCTTTACGCAGAAGAATGGTTGACTTTATAAGCGGAGCCGCTTATGCTCTTGATGCCACCATAAAAAAAGCCACACAGGATTCATTTTTTGTCGCGCCTAAGGATGTTGATGTCAGCGGTGAAATCTTTGATAACGATAATGACAACGAAGTCTTTACCGACCTATAACGAGGCATAAAATGAACGCATTATTTATTATTTACAGAGTTTTATCAATTTTGCTTTACGCATTTGATGTATTGCTTCTCATAAATGCAATCTGCTCCTGGGTACCCGAATGGAGAATGTCCAGGGTGTATATTCTGTCAAGCAGAATTATAGATCCTATTCTTCGCCCCATCAGAAAATTTATGTGGAGATTTGACTGGGCAAGACGGTGTCCGATCGACCTGTCGTTTATCGTTTTAGTATTGATCACAAGATTTTTAGACGGCTTTGTTTGGCGTTTATACTTACTCTTATCTACTTTTATAGGAAATTAAATAATGAAATTAACAAAAAATCTTAAAAATATTTTTATTTTAATCGGTATTATTTCAGGCGGAATTTTAATCGATCAGCTGACAAAGATTTTAGTCAGCGGTAATATGGAGCTTTATGAGTCCATTCCTGTAATACCGAAGGTGTTTAATATTACCTACATTCAAAACAAGGGCGCGGCATTCGGTATGCTTGCAAATCACAGATGGATATTTATGATTGTTTCCACTATTGCTATTATTGCTATGTGCGTGTATCTGTTCCGCTTTTGCAAGGAAGGAATGTTCTTTAAGGTTGGAATTGCGCTTGTAATCAGCGGTGGAATTGGCAATATGATTGACCGCGTATTTCTTGGCTATGTGGTTGATATGATTGAAGCCACATTTATAGAAACTCTTTTTAATTGGTCCTTTGCAATATTCAATGTGGCAGACAGCTTTGTTTGCGTTGGCGCGGGTATTGTAATTTTCTGTCTTGTAAGAGATATAATCAAAGAAAGCAAAAAAGAGGAAAGCAAAAATGCAAATAACTGAGGAATTTGTAAAAACGCGCCTTGATGTGTTTGTTTCCTCATATATGTCTATTACAAGGTCAAGCGCCCAAAACCTCATTGACGAGGGAAATGTCACCGTAAACGGTAAGGTTGAAAGCAAAAATTACAAGCTTCGCTCAGGTGATAATGTGGAAATTGAGGAAAGCGAGCCAAAAATTCTTGATGTAATCCCTGAAAATATCCCACTTAATATTATTTATGAGGATAGCGATATTATCGTTATAAATAAGCCGTCGGGAATGGTTGTGCATCCTGCCCCGGGAAATGAAAGCGGAACTCTTGTAAATGCGCTTTTATACCATTGCGGCGACACACTGTCAGGGATAAACGGAGTTATTCGCCCCGGAATTGTACATAGAATTGACAAGGACACAAGCGGACTTTTAGTTGTGGCAAAGAATGACGATGCCCATGTATTTTTGTCCTCGCTTTTAAAGGACCACGGTATAAAAAGAACATATCACGCGATAATTATCGGTCATATGAAGGAGCAAAACGGCACAGTTAATGCGCCAATTGCAAGACATCCTATTGACCGTAAAAAAATGGCGGTAGTGTCAGGCGGCAGAGATGCTATTACTCACTATGAGGTAATAGAGGAATTTACAGGCTATTCCTATTTAAAATTAAACCTTGAAACAGGCAGAACTCACCA
>JAFQAM010000286.1 GCA_017416885.1 Clostridia bacterium
CGAGGGGGATGTGGACCTGTACGGCGACTATTATTCAAGTACAGTTGACAGAAAAAGATTTGAAGCAAGAAGCGCCGATTGGGACTATGATATTATGTACGATTTAAAAAACAACGAATTCAAAAGGGACAGATATTGGGATGAAAATTAGAACAGATTTTGTAACCAATTCAAGCAGTAGCTCATTTATTGCCGTAACAATTACCAAAAAGGACGGCACAGAAATTTACGGTCAGGCAAGCATGGGAAGTGGCTACCACGAAAATCCTATTTTGTATTATGACCTAAAGGAAGAGGATATTGTCAAGGAAGCTATTGACAATTCAAGGACAGGCATTGACCTTTGCCACAAAATTTACACACAGATTTTATATGATGTCCATTCCGTTCACGATGACCTTGGCGAAATAAGAAGCATAGAAAGATTTGATGATGTGTCGCTAATTAACATAGTTGCCATTCAAGAGGGATCAAATGGTGGCAAGATTGACTATACCTACGACATGTCAACAAAAGAGGGAAAATATAGCCTTGAAAATGTTGAATGGGACTATTATGATGAATTTCAGGAAGAACTCATAACACCTATGTATGATGGAATAGAAGACTTTAACCAAAACGGCGAATTTGAAATAAAAAACGGCGTTCTTAAAAAATATAAATGCGATAATTCCATTGTAAATGTGCCAGACGGAGTAATCGGTATAGGCAGCATTGCTTTTTCTTACAATTCAAAAATCAAAAAGGTTTGTTTGCCAAGCACCGTAAAGTTTATTGATGTAAGAGCGTTTAGTAGCTGCCACAAGCTTGAAAAAATATCCTTGCCAGAGGGACTTGAATGTATAGGCGCAAAAGCATTTGAAAATTGCTCGGCGCTTAAAGAGATTGATATACCAAGCACGGTGGTGGAGCTTGGATATAAGTGCTTTTACGGAGCAAGCGAGCTTGTAACCGTAAAAATACCTCAGGGTGTGTCTGAAATCAAGGGCGGAGTGTTCCAAAATTGCGAAAAGCTTGAAAATGTAATTATGCATGAGGAAATTACAAAAATCGGCGCAGATGCATTTACAGGATGCCACCATTTATGCGAAATTACAGTGCCCGAGGGCGTTACACATCTTGGAGACTCTGCATTCTGGGAATGTAGAATGCTTCAAAAAATAAGCTTGCCATCTACTCTTAAAGCCTTTCACGCGGCGCAAATTTATTATTCTAAAAATGTTCGTGAAATTACCGTGCCAAAAGACAGTAAATACTTAAAGGTGGTAAACGGTGGTCTATATACCTATGATGGCAAAAAGCTGATAAAATGCTTTGCTGGTCAAAAGGAATTTACAATAGAGGAAGGCACGCTCTACATTGGCGACTATGCATTTTACCAAAATGAAAACATAGAAAAGGTCAACATTCCATCAACCGTTAAGACAATCGGACTTGAAGCATTTTACGGATGCGAAAGCTTAAAGGAAATTGATTTACCTGAGGAAATTTTGAGTATTGAAGAGGATGCATTCCGCCTTTGCACAGGGCTAAATAAGATATCCTTGCCAAAATCCCTTGACATTGATTTGTACGACTACTTTAATATGTACAACGAAAATCTTATTGTAATCAGAAAATAAAATCTATACTAAAAATCTAAAAAACTAAGCTAAAAGAGCGTAGCGAAAAAATCGATGCGCTCTTTTCTTGTGCAAAAGAAACAATTTTATTCGTTTTTAGTGTTAATAAAAATCTTTATTTTATGCAAATTGACAAATTCTGCAAAAACGGAATATGTTGACATACGCTTGCTTGAATTTTAAATAAATATATGTTATAATATATAAACTAAAAAAATTCGTGAAAAGAGGTTGACAAATAAAATGAAAAATGCGATAATCTCTTACAGACAGACAGACAGACAGACAG
>JAFQAM010000031.1 GCA_017416885.1 Clostridia bacterium
AGAGCCACCGTTTGAAAACAGAGGAAAATCCTTAGTTTTTCCTGAACGAAATTCGTACGGTGAGCCAATTATGTCTCCTAAAATTGCGCCTAACATTATACCACCTCTACATCAAATAACAGCGCTCTGAATTTATCGCCGATTGATCTTTCATCGTGCCAATGTCCAAAGAACCATTTTTTGAATTTTATACTATACATTATCCATTCAAGGTAGCCTGTAAGCTCATCATCGTGCGGATCGGGATTTTTGCCCATTCTTTTGATGATTTCGCGGGGGGCTGTGTGTGTAATTACATAATCAACCTCAAAGTTGTGATTCTTAAGATTTTCGCTTGCTTCCTTATATTCGCTATCGTTGGGAAGCTCCTCGCGCCAATAGGAATAGTTTTCTTTACGCATATATCTGTCACGGCTATATGCTCCGCCGAAGGTGAAAATCTTCTTGCCTTCAAATTCGTATATTTGTCCGCGCATCAGGTGGATTACATTTTTTCTGATTTTGTGTACCTTTCCGCCGTTCCAAATTTCAACGGGATAGCTATTGATTTCTGCGAAGTTTTCGTGATTGCCGTCGCAGAAGCAAATTGTATATGGCTTTTTTTCTAAACGGTTTAGAAACACATGCTCCATTGGTGAATTTTTAAATATATAACCGAAGTCGCCACATACTATTAAATAATCATTTTCAGTCCAATCAGGCTCGCCGTGTGTGGCTAATTCATCAAATCTTGCTTGCTCGCCATGGGTGTCGCCCGTAATATAAATCATATTGTCTCCTTTCAATTAAGTATTGTCTTGCTCTCCTACAATTGCGTAAAGCTCCTCCAAGGTTTGCTTTTCATCGTAGGTAATATAACGGATATGCAGTGTATCGCCGTCAAGAAGCGCTTTGCCTCCGTATTGGTCAACCTCATTTTCTCTTTTTTCGTCCTTTTTAACAGATAAAACAAGTAGGTTTGAGGGCCAGAATATGTCTCTTATTTGCTTGCCGACTGCAAATGCTTTCTTTTTTATTGTAACATATGTATCAACCGCTTTTGACTGTCTTACGCCGTTAATTTCGTGTATTCTGTGCTCTATTACAGTATCGTTAATGGATTCAGCTCTGAACATTTCTGCTATAACATATGCTACCGCTGACACGATTACTACATATATTATATTCTCGTAGCAGGATAATGCTTCTACTGCAAAAATAATTGCGGTGAGCGGTGTTTTCATCATTGAGGAAATGCAGGCAGTTATACCCAAAACTAATATTATTGTATAGTAACTGCTGTCAAGTCCTATGAATATTAATGCTTTTGCTAACATTGATGACAAAACTGCGCCTAATGCCATAATCGGTAAAAACAGACCGCCTGTAACACTGTTTGAGCTTGCAAAAAGAGTTAATGTTGAGCGCACAAGCAAGATTAAAATCAATGAAATGATAGCTATTTTATTGTCTGTTAGTAATTCTTCAATTAAATGATGTCCTGTTGAAACATAATGTAATGAAATTGCTCCAAAAATGAGAGTTAATGCGAATACAATAAAAATTTTGTATGCGTGAGGGATTTTTTTGAGAAGCTTATTGAATAATGCATATATTGCGCGATAGTAGTACAGGAATATTACTGCAAACAATCCTACAATTATGCCTACAACCAACGGTAGCCATACATTTTTGATTTGAAGGCTTGGCAGTGTCAGCTTAGGGAATAGGCTTATGCTTACGCCAAAAATCGGGGAAATAAGCTCTGAGGTAATGCGTGAGAACATTACGGAAACGGATGCTACTATTACTATCATAGGGGAAATGCGTTGATGCGCTTCCTCGACTGCAAACATAATGCCTGAAACGGGCGCTCCTGTGGCTACTGAGAAGCCTGCGCAAGCTCCGCCTGTCATTGCATATCTGTCCCACGCTTTATGCTTATTTGCGAAAATTGATACGCTTCCGCGGCCTATTGCCGTACCGATTTGAACTGACGGTCCTTCATTTCCAAGCGGCACGCCTATTAAAAAGCTTGCAAGAGATAAAAGGAATGTACCGATTAGTGTTCTGAGCCATTTAAAGGTGATTATTCCGCGCAAAATACCTATTGATGTAGGTATTCCACCGCCACGGATATTCGGTATTTTTTTATAAATATATGCAAATAAAAATGATAAACCGAAGGATACAATTATTGCAATCGGCAATATATATAGGTGCTCCTTCATATATAAGTAGATTTGTGTGCTCCATTCGATTATATATTTTGCAATAAGCTTATACAGTGTTACTACAACTGAGGTTAATATTCCTGTGATTGAGCCGAAAATAAATGCAGGGAATATTAAATTTAAAAAGAAATTTTTATATACAGATAGTTTTTTCATAAATTCTCCATTTGCGATGATACACTAATATTTTAACACAATATTAGCTCAAATTCAATAAAAACTCACATGCAAATGTGAGTTTTTATCAGTATATTTTTGATAGGGTTTCGCCGATTGGTTCTCTGATTACAAATTCGGCTATACCGTCGTATGGAGTTGGTGTTTTATTTATGATTATAAGATGCTCGCCTTGGTAGTTATCAACAAGTGATGCAGCTGGTTGAACTGTCAGCGATGTACCGCCTACGATTAAAACATCGGCATAGTAAATTGCTTCGACAGCGTCATAGAATTTTCTTGTGTTGAGTCCTTCGTGATACATAACCACATCGGGACGGACAAAGCCGTGACATTCCTTACAGTAAGGTACTCCGTCGCTTTCTAAGATGTAGTCTAAATCGTAATTTGCGCCACATTCAACGCAATAGTTTTTAAGCGATGTTCCGTGAAGCTCAATAACATTTTCGCTGCCTGCTTTTTGGTGTAATCTGTCGATGTTTTGCGTAATTACTGCGGTAAGCTTGCCGTCCTTTTCCATTCTTGCAAGTGTTTTATGGGCTTCGTTTGGCTCTGCATATGGATAAAGCATATTGTTTTTATAGTAATTATAAAACTCCTCAGGCTTATACAGCATGAATTTGGGAGTTAGTATTTCCTGTGGATCTGTTTCGTTTTCTTCCGTATAAAGACCGCCTGTGCCTCTAAAATCGGGTATTCCGCTTTCCGTTGATACCCCTGCTCCACCGAAAAATACAACGCTTTCGGCGTTTTTGATTATTTGCTTTATTGCTTCAAAATCTGTCATTTTATCACCTCTGAATATATTATAATTGATATTTTTATTTTTTGCAATACCTTTAGTTGTATTATACAACCAAAATACTACTTTCAGGTTCTTGAAAAAACGGTTTTTCTGCTATATAATTAATGTAGATAAGCTTATCGTTTTATTTCAAGGAGATTTAAAATGGAAATTACATTTAAGGACACGCTTAAACGAATGCGTTTGGAAAGAGGTATTACACAAGAAGCTCTTGCTAAGCATTTGTTCATATCACCTCAATCCGTTGGCAAATGGGAACGCGGCGAGGGGCATCCTGATATTTCTTTGCTACCTAAAATAGCTTTGTTTTTCGATACCACGATTGACCGCTTATTGGGCTTAGAGGAAGAAAGAATCAAGGAGAGGATTGAAAAATATAATATTGAGAGCAAGCAATATCTTTCCGTTGGCAAAACCTTAGAGAATTATGAGCTATGGAAATCTGCATATAATGATTTTCCAAACAAACAAGAGGTGAAAATACCATATTTATATGCTTTATATGAAAGATACTTTCAATCCAATGATGAAAGCTTGAAAAAGGAAATTTTGCCAATTATTTTAAGACTCGGTAATGAATTACTGTCAAGCGCAGATATTTATGCAAGGACCAGCGCTATACAGGTATTGTGCTTTACATATTATCGCAAAAGAGATATAGAGAAAGCCAAGGAATATGCAAATATGGCGGGCGATCTTTATGTTTCACGCGAGCAATTACTTGGCTTGATATTACAGGGCGAGGAAGGAGAGAAAAAGCGTCAGGAAAATTCCTTTGCATTGTTACATTTATTGATTGAAAATTTAGAAAGCAGAGCAAGTCGCTCAAAAAGAATTGATTCTGATGGCAAAATCAAGGTATATAATGCTTGTATTTCGATTATTGAAGCAATTTATATTAATGGCGACTTTGGATTTAATTATACATATTTAGCAAAGCTATATTTTTGCTTGGCTAAGGAATATGCGTATTTAAAAAATGAAAAGATGTGTATTGAATGTGTCACGGAAATGGCGTATATGGCTATAATGTTTGACACGCTAAAAGATATGAAGCATACATCTATTTTAGTTGATTTACTTGACTTCAAATGGGAATATGTTTCATCATCAAATCAGGAAAACTGCTGTCTTATTTATTTGCAAAATTTAGATGATGAGATATTTAATTTTATAAGGGATAATGATAAATTTTGTGAATCATATTCAAGCTTAAAGAAATATGCAAAATTGAAATCATAACAATAAAAGCTTAGTGTTTTTTGCACTAAGCTTTTATTGTTTTCCATTCTTTTATTAAATCTTCAAGAGACCACGCAGCATTTGCAGGTGATGTAGATGGTAGGCAGATTGCTTCCCTGTTAATTTGCTTTTTGATATATTTATTGTAGTATTTTTCAGCTGTTTTGCCATTTACTATTATTTTTCGTATGTCAGCAATGTTCAAAATTACGGTAAGATCGTTGGGTATCACATTTTTGATTGAACTATCACTACTACCGTTGATATCACAGGATGCGATAACATCCCATACGGCTATATGGTTATTTAGTAAAAGCTGCTTCTTTTCTTCTATAGTGTTTGGAAAATCGGAATTGAAAATTTTAGAAATCACTTTCCAAAAACGGTTTTGAGGATGACCGTAAAAGAACATTTGCTCTCTTGATTTTACGGATGGAAAGCTACCCAAAATCAGGATTTTGGAGTTTTTGTCAAATACCGGTTCAATTGGATGCTGTATCATAATTATCACCTCGGTTTTATTATAGTATAAATGATGTGATAAATCAATAATATTATTTAAAATTATAGCTGTGTTGTTGGTCGCAATTAGCTATCAATCTAAAGCAATTGTATATAAATGCACCTATGCTATTACATACACTTTTGAGAAATTGCGGATAGAAAAGTAAATTTATAAAATAGAGATTTGCAAGTCAAATCAATCTACTTCTTCACTATTACCTCTTACTTATTACTTTCCAAAAAATCCTGACAGATTAGTAAAGAGTGAAGAGGTAAAAGGTAAGAGGTGGAAAGTTGTATAATAAAAATGGACAAAACGAAGAGTTAATGATATAATTAACTTAAAAGAGGTGAGTCCATGAAAAGAACGTACAGCAAGGAATTCAAGATCAAGGCGTGCGAGCTCGTAATCAAGGATAATATTGCGGTAGCGGTAGTAGCCGAAAAATTCGGCATACACCACGTGATGTTACACCGGTGGATAAGCGAATACCGTGAGCTTGGGGAAGATGCATTTGTAGGAAAGGGACATCAAAATCCGGCAGATGCAGAGCTTCGCAGATTGCGAAAAGAAAACGAACGCCTAAAGATGGAGAATGAGATCTTAAAAAAAGCAGCGGCATACTTTGCAAAAGACCCGGAGAACGGATAAGGTTTGCCCAAAAAGAGCTGACCGAATGTGACATCGGCATAGTATGCGAGGTTTTAAAGGTGTCACGAAGCACGTTTTACCGTGTTTCCAAAGCCAATGAAAGTGAAGAAATTGAGCTTGAAAAAGCTGTAATTAACTGTTTTGAAAAGCACAATGGAAATTACGGTAGGATACGTATAAAAAAAGATTTATCAAGAAACGGTATCACCATAAGCGAAAACAAGATTTCTCGCATTTTAAAGGAACACGGATTAGTAGCAAAAAGTGGCAGAACCGGTCGAAGGAAAGCTCCAAAGCCGACAGAAGAACAGTATATTGAGGCAAATTTGATAAAAGACAAGTTTGAAATAGATATTCCAAACTACCTTTGGTGCTCGGATATAACAGAACTTGCTTGCAAAGG
>JAFQAM010000287.1 GCA_017416885.1 Clostridia bacterium
AATTTACCGTTCGCCGCAAGGAAAAAGGTTGGGAAGATAAACCGGTTCTTATGAGTGAATTCGGAGCGGCAGCTCTTTACGGCTACCATACTCCGTTTGATACTGTAAAATGGAGCGAGGAATATCAAAGAGATTTATTTGAATATACTATCGAGCTATTCCATAAAACACCTTATATGGCGGGTACATATCCGTGGCAATTTGCAAACATCCGCACATCACCGTCAATGGATATTAACCGTGTTCGTTACTTTAATAATAAGGGCATTGTTGACGAATACAGAAACCCAAAGTTAGCATATTTCAAAATAAAAGAGCTTTACCGTAAATACGCAAAAGAGGACAAATAAATGAGAAAGCAAAAGGTAATTCAATTTGGAGAGGGCGGCTTCCTTCGCGGCTTTTTTGATTGGATGCTCCAGATTGTAAACGAAAAAACAGATTTTAACGGTAGCGTAACAGTTGTTCAGCCTATCAAAAACGGTCTTTGCGATGTCTTGACAGAGCAAAGCTGTGTATATACTCACCTTTGCCGTGGCGCTGAGGGAGTTGACCAAAAGAAAATTGATGTTATTTCAAGCTGCGTAAAGCCTTACGATGATTTTGAAGGCTACATAAAATTAGCAGAGAATAAGGACTACCGCTTTGTTGTATCAAACACCACCGAGGCGGGCATTGTCTTTGACGAAAATGATAAAATTGACGATTGCCCCGCAAGCACTTTTCCTGGCAAGCTGACGCAATTACTTATAAAACGATTTAATTCAGGGCTTGACGGCTTTGTGTTCCTGCCCTGTGAGCTTATAGACAAAAACGGCGAAAGGCTTAAGGAATGTATTTTAAAATACGCGGATCTATGGAGCTTAGGCGACAGCTTTAAAAATTGGATTGAAAATGATAATATTTTCTGCAACACCTTAGTTGACCGCATTAATACAGGCTATCCCAAAGACGAAAAAATTGACCTTGGCTACGAGGACAAAATGCTTAATACCTCTGAATATTTTCACCTTTGGGTAATTTCAGGCTATCCCGACCTGTGCAGCGAAATCCCATTTGATAAATGCGGACTTAATGTAATCATCACCGAGGATCTTGAAAGATATCGCACAAGAAAGGTAAGAATTTTAAACGGCTCTCATACATCAATGATTCCGTACGCGCTTTTATGCGGAGTTGAAACGGTGGGAGATTGCTTAAAGGATGATACTGTTTCAGCGCACCTTAAAAAGTGCCAAGAGGAAATTGTAGCATCACTTGATATGGATAAGGACGAAGCATTAGCATACGCAAACGATGTTATGACACGATTTGCTAATCCATATATTAAGCATATGTGTAAGTCTATTGCCCTTAACTCCGTAAGTAAATTCAAGGTAAGAGTATTACCATCAATTTTAGAATACGAAAAGAAATTCAGTAAAGCACCGTCACAGCTTCTTTTCTCATTCGGTAAGCTTATTGAATTTTATAAAAAAGGCACTCCAAACGATAGCGAGGAAGCAACTAAAAAGCTTCAAAATGGTACAGTTAAAGAAATTCTTGCCGATGTATCATTATGGGGCGAGGACCTAACAAGATTTGCAAGCGAGGTAGAAGCAAGTGCAAATTCATAAAAATGATAATGT
>JAFQAM010000288.1 GCA_017416885.1 Clostridia bacterium
CGCCGATAACAGCGCCCTCGCCAATTACAGTATCACCGCCTAAAATTGAAGCGCCTGAGTAAATTGTTACATTGTCGCAAACAGTAGGATGTCTTTTTACTCCCGCAAGGCTCTGTCCCTTTCTTGGAGATAACGCGCCAAGAGTAACGCCTTGATAAATCTTAACACGGTTGCCAATAACAGTGGTTTCACCAATAACAATACCTGTACCGTGGTCAATAAAGAAATATTCACCGATAGTAGCGCCGGGATTAATATCAATACCTGTTTTTCCGTGCGCATACTCTGTCATAATTCTTGGCACAAAGGGAACATTTGCCTTATAAAGCACATTTGCAATTCTATATACAAAAATTGCAAAAAATCCGGGATATGAAAAGATAATTTCCTCTTTACTTTGCGCTGCGGGATCTCCCTCAAAGTTTGCGTGAACATCCTTTATAAGCATTTTCAATACATTAGGTAACGCCTCAACAAAGCTATCGGTAATTTCCTTAGCCTTGTCAGCCACCTTTGCTTTTGTCTTAAAGCTTAGCGCAAGCTCAATTTGCTTTTTTAGCTTAAAGTAAATAGAGCTTATATATTTTTCGCAAAACTCCTCTGCCTCATAGCTTTTATTAACTACATCAAAATAAGCAGGGAAGAATAAATGCTGTATGTCCTCAATTACAGAAATAACCTCATTCTTATCAGGAAGCATAAGAGACGATGAAAAAAGCGTAATATCCGACTCCTTATATAATTGTGATATGTTTTTAGCAATGCTTTCAAAATTAGACATAATATAAAACCTCCGATTTTTAGTGGTCAGTGGTTAGTGGTCAGTGATTAGCTCTCATTTTGCGAAGCAAAATATATCGAATTTCGCTTGCAAAATATATCGAAGCCAAAGGCTATATCGAATTTGCGAAGCAAATATATCGAGTGCGTAGCACAATTAGCGGTCAGCATTTACACGCACAAATGCAATCCTTGACCGCACGGGGCTTGCTCCCTCCCGCTTAACATTATATACACAATTTACCCACCGTTTACTATTTTATGTTATCCTACACAAAAAGTTATAGATAAATAATAACACAAATAATTGAAAATATCAATATTATATGTTATAATTTTATTATTAAATAAAAAAGAGAGTAAAACAATATGGAAATCAAATTTCAAGGAGCAATAAACGCAAGGGATTTGTGCGATATTCCCTGTATAGACGGCAGAAAAATCAAAAAAGGCAGAATTGTCCGTTCATCTAATCTTTCCTGTATCACCGATAGCGACAAGGAAATATTAAAAAAATACGGACTTAAAAGAATAGTTGACTTTCGTACCGAGGCAGAGGTTGAGGGCGCGCCTGACAAGGAAATTGAAGGTGTTGTATGGACATTTAATCCAATTATCAGAGCATTAACATTAGGCATAACTAAAAAGGAAGGCACCTTTAAAAGAGAATTAAAAGAAATCTTTCTTGACTTTACAATCGAGCTTGGCAAGGATGCCCCCGAGTGGCTTTCCGACCTTTATGCGCCCCTTGTAAGCGATGAATTTTCACTAAGCCATTATCGCAATTTCCTTGATATTTTAAAGGAAAACAGAGAGGGCTGTGTCCTTTATCATTGTAGCGCAGGCAAGGATAGAGTAGGCGTTGGCACAATGCTTATTTTACTCCTCTTAGGCGCAAAATATGATGATATTATAAGTGACTATCTTATAACAAATAATAGCTATCAAGCAACAATTGACGAGGCAATCGCCCTTGGCAAGGAAAGAAATGTAGATCCCGAAATTTTAGCTGCCATAGGCCCGGTAAACGGCGTAGATAAGCGCTACCTCAAAAGAGCCTACGATATAATTATGTCATACGGCAGCCCCGAAGCATTTTTCAAAATCGCGCTTGATATCGACGAAAAATACATAGAGGATTTCAGAAGCAATTATTTAGAGTAGTATTTTAATTAGGATGAGAATGTCAAAATTGCATATGAATGTTGACGAAACAGGTTAAATATTGTATAACAAAAATAGAAAGTTATTAAGACAATGTTCATAATAATATGCAGTACACCAACATATACTTGGATAATATTAAAGTTATCGATAGAAGTTATTTCAGTGTTTCATGTAGTCTATCAAATTCAAGTTACTCATCAAGAATTACATTAAGTGATAATAATACAACATATACATCAAATGGCTACATTGAACAACGGAGCTATATTGTTGCGGTGCTTAATAGTAACGGAAATCCTGTAGCAACATATACCGTGAATGTTACAATAGAATGCGACTCTGTGTCAGGTGAATTTTATTTAAGAAATTAGAGGAGTGATTTTATGAAAAGATTGATTTCTATACTATTATCCTTGTTTTTTATGCTTTCATTAGTTGCTTGCTACAATAATACCACCGACACAGATACACAACTTAATACACAATTGGACAATACAACAGATTTGATAGTTGATGATAAGATTACCGAAAGCACAATTGTTTTAGAAAGAAAACATAATAGATATTTTGAAAGAATATCACCCACCCCATTGTATTTACATGACGATATAGCTAATGAAAAGGGTGCATACAAAATAATTGAAACCTACGAGGAGTATGCTTCTTGCGTTGGTGATGCTTCATTTGTCGATATTGGTTTGTTTGAAAACAATAGCATTTTAATCATAAAGGACTATGGAAGCAATATGAAAGCTGTTAGAGAAGCGGAGTTTTTGGTAAATAAAAAAATCACCTTAGATGTTGAAGTGTTACTTGCAGAGCCAACCTCGACAGCAGAAATACCTTCAGAGCTTTCTGTGTTCTATTTGATTATTCCTAAAGAGTATTTTCCTGAAAATTCAGAAAAATATGGTGTATTGGAAATAGCATATAACAGACTAAAAGGATATTTTTACGCTTCAGATACAACTAAGGATTTAAAAATAGATTTTGAATATTTTGAAAAAAATAAGGCAGCCATATTTACTGAAAAAAGTGACTACGGTAATTTTTTAAAGAAAGTAAAATGTGATGCTTCCTCTCCTACACTCATTATGAACAATAATGAATATCCTTTAGTATTTTATTACGAAATGCAAGCATGGGCTGGCGAAGAGGTTTTTAAGGATTTTTATATAGATGGAAATGTTGTTTACTTAACATTAGAAAGATATGATTGCTATTTACAGAGCGAAGCGCCAAGCGACACTTATTTTGTTGGAATACCAAACGAAGCGCTAAACCCGGAAAAGTTGCCTCAAAACCCAATGTTTAACATAACAATAGTAGAATATTACAATTAATCAAAAAGGGCTGTTGCATTTAACGATTTTCAAAAAAATATTTATATAATTTTGCCAAATATGAAAAGCACATCGCTACGAAAACGATGTGCTTTTTTGTGCAATTTGTATATCTAATGAAAAAAATCCCCAAACTTGCAACAGTCCCTTTTTGTTATATTTTTGCTTCATCAGGCAATGTGATTTCCTTATCCTCATTTTCAGACACGGAATCCTTAATTCCCTCGCCCTCACCCTTAGGCACAGGCAAATTCCATTTGAATTTAATAGCAAGCACACGAAATGCAATTATAATACCGATAGCAATAAGAAGCGATGCTAAATGATGAATATGCTTATATGTTAAGGTGTAGAAAATCGCGCCGCATAGCGTTGGAATTAAATAAATATGCTTTCTAAATATAAACGGAATTTCCGCAGAGCAAATATCACGAAGCATACCGCCGCCAACACCTGTAATACAGCCACAGAAAATAAGTAAAATCGGATTAGTGTGTCCAAGCTCAATAGCCACATCAACACCGAAAACGCAAAAAACACTAAGACCGATAGCGTCGGTAAAATCAATTATAAAGTCGTGCCTGTGCTTTGTTATAAAGCTTGCGGTTTTAGGTATGAAAGCAAGCGCAAAGCAAATTAAAGATACAATAATACAAACAAGCGCTAAATAATAATTGCTTGTTACTGTTAAAATTCTTGGCACATCACCAAGGGCAATATCTCTTATAAGACCGCCGCCAAAGCAGGTAAGCAACGCAAAGAATACCGCCCCCACCGCGTCAGCCTTTTTGTTTATGGCAATTACCGCGCCCGAAATGGCAAAGGAAATAACGCCAATGTATTCAACTATATTTAAAATTACATCAACCATATGTTTACTCACTATCAATAATATTTTTTGCTTCTTCCGGGGAAAGAGAACCGATTTCTTTTAACTTCTTTTGCATCTGTCTTGTTCTTGTGCCAACTAAGTTTTCAAGCTCGTCTTCCGCTTGAGTAAGTTTCTTTTGTGTGCTTGAAAGCGCCTCTGCAAATTTTTCAAACTCAGTCTTAACCGCGCCTAAAAGCATAAACACCTCACCGCTTCTCTTTTGAATTTCAAGAGAGTTAAAGCCTAAGCGTAGCGCGTTAATTATAGCGGAAAGAGTAGTAGGACCGGCAATGTTTACTCTAAAATCCCTTTGACATTCCTCAAAAAGTCCCATTTCAATAGCTTCAATATAAAGGCTCTCAGTAGGTAAAAACATAATCGCAAAATCAGTAGTGTTTGGTACATCTATGTATTTTGTTGCAATTGTTTTCGCCTCATTTTTTATCTGTCTTGCTAAATCCTTTCTTGCGCTCTCAATCAATCCCTTGTCAGCATTATCATATGCATCCTTTAGCTTATTGTAGCATTCAAGAGGAAATTTAGAGTCCACAGGCAAGAATATATATCCGTCACCGTTTGGAATTTTAATTGCAAACTCAACCACATCACGGGAGCCAACCTTGGTAGCATAATTGGTTTCATATTGCTCAGGGGACAAAATCTCACCGATAATGCTTCCTAAAATAACCTCGCCGGCAATTCCCTTTGTTTTTACATTTGAAAGAATATTCTTTAGCGAGCCCACATCATCAGCAATGCTTCGTATTTCGCCAATAGCCTTATTTACATTGCCAATCTGTGTAACCACGCTTTCAAAGGATGACTTAATTCTTTCATCAAGCGTCTTTTGTAGCTTTTCATCAACAGCCTTTTGAATTTCATTTAGCTTTTCATTGTTTTCACGCCTTATATCGCTTAATGACTTGCTGACATTGTTATCAATGTTGTTTAATCTTTCCTGCGTGCTTTTTGCTTGATTTTCAAGCTTTTCATTTACAAGCTCAATAAAATGCTTGTTTTGATTTTCAATGCCCGTTGTAATTATTCCGCTTACGCGGCTTATTTCCTTAGATGAAGCATCTCTTACTTTGTCAATATCATCAGAGGATAACGCATTATTCCCCTTGCCCTTAAGCATTACTAAAATAATGATACTGATAACCAAGGACAGCCCACTTAATATAACTGCTAAAATTTCCATATACAATACCTCGTTTTTATAGGTTTACTATATTCTACCACGAGCGAGGTACCCTTTTCAACACACTTAGAAAAAAATAATTGAAATTTTTAAAATATATGTTATACTATAAAAAGAACTATCTAAGGATAAATAAAAATATCGACGAAACGGGCAATATCCAAGGAAAGTTAAATTTTAAAAAATAAGGAGCAAAAATGGCTAAATACAGACAAAACAGAGTAAACGACGCTGTAAAACAGGAAATGGCTCAGATTTTAAGAGATGTTAAGGATCCAAGAATTGCAGGCGCGCTTGTTTCAATCACAGGCGCAGAGGTTACAAAGGATTTGAAATTTGCAAAAATTTATTTCTCGGTTTTAGGCGACGACAAAAATGAGGTATTAAAGGCGCTTAAAAATGCAACAGGCTTTTTCAGAAGCGAGCTTGCAAAGCGCATTAATTTAAGAATTACACCTGAATTAATGTTTGAATACGATAGCTCAATTGAATATGGCGCTAATATCTCAAAGATTTTAAGCACTCTCGATATCACTCCCGCCGAGGATGAATACGAAGACGATGAGGAAGCTTAATCTATATGACATACAAAATGAGGTTAAAATTCCTAAATATACTCTCATTTTGTGTCACAGAAATCCCGATCCCGATACACTCGGTAGCGCATTCGGCTTAAAAGCAATTTTAGAGCATTATGGCTCAAGTGTAAAGGTCGCTTGCTGTGAC
>JAFQAM010000289.1 GCA_017416885.1 Clostridia bacterium
GTCCTTATTGGTCACAGATTCGTTGGGCGCATATTGTAAGTGAGGATATGGTTCATTGGAAATATGTCAAGGATGCAGTTGTACCAACCGCAGGCATTTGTCCTGAGGGCATTTGGACAGGTGGCGCTTGCATTGGACCTGACGGAACTCCGTGGCTTGCAATAACAGCAGGAACAAACACAACAACATGGACAGGACAAAATATCGCATTTGCGCACGCTAAGGATCCCAACGATCCATATCTTGTTGAGTGGGTAGTTGAGGATAAGCTTGTAATTACTCAACCAAGTGATAACTCGCAAGGCGAAAGAGAGCAGTTCCGCGATCCGTTTGTATGGTATGATGACGGTACTTATTATATGATGGTTTCCACTTCCATTCCGGGAGCGGGGGGCTCAGCGGTTATTTACACCTCAGAGAATATGAGAGAATGGGATCACCGCGGCTATCTGTATCAGTGCGATTATAACAGATATCCTGAGCAAGGCGCCCATTGGGAGTGTGTGGTAATGCTTCCAATCAGCACTAAAGACGGCTCACAAACTAAATATATCTTATTTGATTGTCCTCAATATACAGTAGATGGCTATACGGTCGAATGCTACTATTGGATAGGAACATTTGATAAGGAAACATGCAGATTTATTGCAGATGACGATAAACCAAAACTCTTTGATTTAGGTAGAGGCGTATATACAGGTCAAAACGGCTTCTGCTTCCTTTCAGAGGAGGATATCGCAGCAGGTAAAACAAGCTATGAGCAGGGCAGAACAATAATTTATGCTATTGCTCAGGGTAAGGATGCGGGCACTGCGCAAAACTATACAGCAGGCTGGGCGCACAACTTTGCAATTCCGCTTGAGCTTTGGCTTGCAGATAACGGAACCGATGTTATTCGTGAGCCTGTTAAGGAAATAGAAACACTAAGAGAAGAAACATTATATTACTATGACGGCGCAGGAAAGACCGCTGAAGAAATCAACAAGGATATTGCTGATATCCGCGGCGATATGCTTGAAATCAAGGCAAAGATTGAGATTGATCCAACAAGCCCTGAATATTCAGCAGGCATTTTCGTAAGATATAACCCCAATACCGTTGACGGAAAAACAGAAAGAACTGAAATCAGATTTTTCAACGGCGGTGTTTTAGTAGAAAGAATACAGTCATCACTGCTTGATTATGTTAACCGTCAGCCAAGCCATGCATGGAACTGTATTAAAAATGAATACGAGATAACAATTTTAATAGACCGCTCTATGCTTGAGGTCTATGTTGACGGAGTTATTAGCTTTACAACAAGAATTTATCCAAGATATGGAGACTCTGATTATTTAAGAGTTTTCGATAACAATGCAAACATCATATTCACCGAGCTTGAGATTAATCGCATGAAATCAGCTTATAGCGATACAACAACACCTCCTTACTACGGTAATATGGGAAATTTAGGTGAATAAAGGGAGGCAATATGCGTGAAATAACAATTACATTTTTAAGTGTTTTATGTATAATACTTTTGTCCTTTGGCTTAGTGGCTTGTAATGATAATGAGCCACAGCCACAGCCTGA
>JAFQAM010000290.1 GCA_017416885.1 Clostridia bacterium
AAATATAAGTGAGCTTGGAAATGCACTTAGAATAGAGGAGTTAAAGGCTGAGGTTGAAGAGCTTGAAAAGGTTACCTTTGAGCCTGATTTTTGGTCAAATCAAGAAAACTCAACAAAAACACTTCAAAAAATCAAGCAAATGAAATCTAAAATTGAAGCGTATGAGGCGCTTTCTTTAAGGCTTGAGGATGCTATTGTAATGGCTGAAATGGCAATTGAGGAAAATGATGAGAGTCTAACCGATGAGATTTTAGAGGAACAAAAAGCAATTGTTGCTGAAGAAGAAAAGCAAAGAATTCAAGTTCTTCTCTCAGGCGAATACGATAAAAATAATGCCATTATATCATTCCATCCGGGCGCAGGAGGCACCGAGGCTCAGGACTGGGCGCAAATGCTCTATCGTCTTTATACAAGATGGGGAGAAAAGCACGGCTACAATGTAAAGCTTCTTGATTGGTTAGACGGAGAGGAAGCAGGATTAAAGAGCGCTACTATTCTTGTTGAGGGAATTAACGCGTATGGTTATTTGAAGAGCGAAAACGGCGTTCATCGCCTCGTAAGAGTATCGCCGTTTGATGCATCGGGTCGCAGACATACTTCTTTTGCATCAGTTGAGGTAATGCCTGAGTTTGATGATGACAACTCAATTGAGCTTCGCGATGAGGACCTTGAAATTACAGCCCACCGCTCATCAGGCGCAGGCGGACAGCATGTTAACAAAACAGACTCTGCAATTAGAATTGTCCATTTACCAACAGGTATTGTTGTTGGATGTCAAACTGAAAGAAGTCAGCTCCAAAACAAGGAAACTGCTCTTAAAATGTTAAAATCCAAGCTTCTTGAAATCAAGGAAAGAGAAAAGCTTGACAGAATTGAGGATATTCAAGGAAACAAAAACAATATTGAATGGGGCTCGCAAATCCGTTCCTATGTATTTATGCCTTATACTCTTGCTAAGGATACAAGAACGGGCTATGAGGACGGCAATATTCAAGCCGTTATGGATGGCGACATAGACGGATTTATCAACGCATACTTAAAGCAAAACGCAAATAAGTGAGGTTATTATGAAAGAAAAATTTAAAAAGCTAATAGCTCTTCTTAAGGAGTTCAAATACGAAATTTTAATGACCTGCGAGGTTATTGCGCTTGTTTTTGCTGCAATCTATTATGCGTTCGGCAGAAAAAAGCAGTTTTCCTTTTTAACTGCATTCTCTGCTCTTTTAGGTGCATATATTTCAACCTCTGCTCTTTACAAAATCAATTCAAAAATGAAATCACGCAAATTTATTGATATTATAGCAACAGCTAACAAAAATAGCGATATTTTTGAGGAAGAAGACTGTGATGAGGATGATGAAATCGTTTTTGAATTAGAGGACGACGGAATAATCGAAGACGACAATGATTAAGGAAGAAACAAGATTTCAAAGCTCAACGGTTTTTGAGGGGATGACATCTATTCGCGCTGTATTAGATAACCTCAAGGAAGGAATACCGAACGCAAGAAAAATCGAAAGGATTTTGATTGATAAGGAAAAGCTTCAATCAAAGGCTAAGGAAATTGGCTACCTTCGTAAAATGTCAACGATTTTCGGCTATGAAATCGAAATAACAGATGAAAAAACAATAAACAGCTATACTGTTGGTGCTTCTCACGGCGGTATAATAGCATTTTGCAGCGAAAAAGCATACGATAAGGTATCAGATGACAACATCATAGAAAATGGCTTTTATGTAATGATTGAGGGCATTGAGGATCCTTATAATTTTGGATATGCTCTTCGTTCAATTTATGCTGCAGGCGCTGATGGAATAATTCTTTCCGAAAGAAATTGGCTTTCCGCATCAGGTGTGGTTTGCCGTTCATCAGCCGGAGCAAGCGAAAGACTTAATGTTTATATTGCTACCGATGATTTTATTTCATTATTTAAAGAAAAAGGCTATAAAATTGTTTGCGCAGATATAAAAAACTCAATCAGTGTTTATGATGCTGACCTAAAAAAGCCAATTTTATTAATTGTTGGCGGTGAAAAAAGAGGAATTTCCTCTTCTATTTTAAAAAATGCCGACCAAATTGTTAGAATTGACTATGGCAGACGCTTTGATGCAGCACTTTCAGCAGCATCTGCATCTACAATTCTTGCATTTGAGGTATTTAAAAGCAATAAATAACATCTAAAGCCCCACTATAAAACAGTGAGGCTTTATTATATTAAAATAATAACATACAAATTAAAAGGCTTGTGAGCTACCTCTCACAAGCCTTTTAATTTATTATCCTATAACGCCCGTTGTTAAAAGTAATACTATCATTGTTGCGATAGCTGTAAAAATAACTGATGCGATTGGAAATTCTTTTTTAGAAAAGCCTTCCTTAACAGCCTCACAGGATGAGGTAGTTTCATAGTTATTCTTATCGTATTTTCTTTCATTTATTTTCATATAACGAGTTGTAGGCGCTTTGTCTCTGTTCTTCTTTTTAGCCTTTGTTTCCACAGTATCGTTCTTATGATACTTTGAGGAATTATAGCTTTTCATAGTTGTTCCGTACATACAAATACTCCTTTTCAGATTTTTTCTGCTACTCTCAGTTTTGCACACTTAGAACGGGAATTAACATCAAGCTCGTCCTGTGATGCGGTAATTGGTTTTTTGTTAATAATCTTTAATTTTGGCTTATTGCCACAAACGCAAATTGGAAAATCCTTAGGACAGGTACAGCCTTGTGAAAACTCATTAAAAGCAGTTTTTACAATTCTGTCTTCAAGGGAATGGAAGGTTAATATCACAACTCTTCCGCCTTTATTCATTTTAGCAACCGCTGCATCAATTGCAGGTCTTATAACATCAAGCTCCTTGTTTACTTCAATTCTAATTGCTTGAAATGTTCTTTTTGCCGGATGCTGAGCTTCCTTTCTTGCCGCTGCAACAGGAATTGCGCTTTTAATTATGTCTGCCAATTCAATAGTTGTTTCAAGTGGGGATTTTTCTCTTGCATTTACGATTTTTCGAGCAATTTGTGGTGCGAACTTTTCTTCGCCGTAGTCTCTGATTACTCGCTTCAAATCAAATTCAGAATATGAATTAACCAGCTCATATGCTGAAAAGGGGGTGCGTGGGTTCATACGCATATCAAGCCTTGCGTCACTATTATACGAGAACCCACGCTCAGGCGTGTCAAGCTGGTGAGAGGAGACACCTAAATCTAATAACACACCGTCGATATGGTCAATGCTTAAATCATCAAGAATTCTGCCAAGCTCTGAGAAATTGCTTTTTACTAATATAGAATTATCTTTATATTTTTCAAATCTTTTAGAGCATGTTTCAATTGCTGCATCATCTTGATCTATGGAAATTAACTTTCCGGTTGTTAGTTTTTTTAATATTGCTTCGGAGTGATTACCTCCGCCTGCTGTTCCGTCAACATATATACCGTCAGGCTTTATATTCAGGCCATCTATACACTCACTGAGCATAACGGGAAAATGTGAAAACTCCATATATTCCTCCTTAGAAACCAATATCAATCATTGCGCGCTTTAATTCCTCTAAGTCAACCTCAGCGTTCTTTTGCTCAAGAACATCAGGCGCCCAAATCTCTGCATGGTTTCCTACACCTAAGAATAATGCGTTCTTTTCAAGTCCCACCTTATCCTTAAGATACTGTGGTATTACTATTCTTCCCTGTGAGTCAAGCTGAACATCTACTGTATTTGAACAGATTTCACGAATGAAGAATTGGCATTGCAGGCTTGGAAGGCCTTTGATCTTCTTTTGCATTTCCTGCCATTCTTCTTCAGAATATACCAAAATACACGGACTTAACAGCTTATTGTATGTGATTTTAAAGTTGGTTCCAAGAGCATCCTTGTACTTTGCGGGTATGAATACTCTGTTTTTTGCATCAATTGTATGCTCATAACGACCGTAAAGCATCAGAATTCTCCTTTCAATCTCCACTTTTATGATAGATTTAACCACTTTCCACCACTTTGATGTTTTCATTATAAACTATAACTTTAAAAAAATCAATAGTTTTTTAAAAAAAGTTTGTAAAAACTGTAATTTTTTTCAATTTTTTTCATATATTTGTCATTTGAAAATAAAAAAACATCTGCTTCATTTGAAACAGATGCTAAATTATTAATTTTTTGTTAATTTTTGTTTTTATGATAAAATTCCAATATTTTATCCAATGCATTTACATGCACTACATTTTCTATACTTTTGCCGTCATTAAGCAATTCTCTTACTAAGGTTGAGCTAATTCCATTAACACTATCGCCACAGGTTAAAAAAGTAGTATGAAAATTGCTATCGTACTCATTCATAGCCTTAGCCAAATTATTTTCATATTCAAGCTCTTGCTCATTTTTCACACCGCGCACTATTTCAGTAATACCTTTTTCGTGCATATAATCAACTGTTAAGCCATCATAAGCATCAGCAATTACATTAGGATATTCCTTAGTTGAAAGCTCAATGATCTCTTTTCTTTGTTCAAGAGTAAACATATGCTTTTTATTCGCATTTACGAGTGCCACCACATACACTGTATCAAATTTTTCGCATGCCAATCTTACAAGCTCACAATGTCCCTTAGTCATTGGGTCAAAGCTTCCGGTTACAATTGCTTTCATAGCACTTCTCCGTTTGGTCTTAATACAGTTATATATGAAATTGAATATCTTGACTGCTTTTGAATTATAAACTTACTTTTGAGCTCCTCATTTCCTTCAAATATGTCCTCTTTTCCACTTTCACAAATTACAAAGGCATTTTCGTTTAACGCATTTCCTTGATAAAGACGGTTAAGAGCATCAGCAATTATCCCGTCTTGATACGGCGGATCAATAAATACTATATCATATTTTTCTTTATTTGCAATGCCTTGAAGCATTTGCTTATAATCACAGGTGGATATTCTGCACTTATCAAAAAGCTTTGCCTTTTTAGCGTTTTTTATTACAATATCCGTTGCATCTCTTGACACATCAGAAAATGTCGCTTTTTTTGCGCCTCTGCTTAAAGCCTCAAGTCCCATTTGTCCGCTTCCTGCAAACAAATCAAGAACTAATGTTCCCTCAATATCAAATTGAAGCATCGAAAAAACCGCTTCCTTCACTCTTTGTGAGGTTGGTCTTGTTTTTTCTCCCTCAAGAGTTTCTAAATTCATTCCCTTAGCTGTGCCTGTTATAATTTTCATATCATTCGTCCTTTAAATATTCTATTATTTTTTCTGCGTCTGTTTTACTAATACCTTTTACTGAAGCAATCTCTTCAAGCGATGCTTCCTTTAATGCTGTGATTGTTTTAAAGTAATTTAACAGTAGCTTAGCCTTTTTACTACCGATTCCCCTAATATTTTCAAGAGATGAGCGCTTTAAGGTTTTTCTTTTTGCGCTATCCATTTTTGATACTGAAAAACGGTGAACCTCCTCTTGAAGCTTGTAAACGAAAACAAAAACAGATTGCTCCTTGGCTATACTTATTTCCTCGTTTTCTGTAACTAAGGTTCTTGTTTTATGGTGTTCATCCTTTACCATACCAAACACAGGAATATTCACATTCATTTCTTTGAATATATCCTTAACCGCGCTAACATGAGTCATTCCACCGTCAAGCAGGATAAGGTCAGGCATTTTTGAAAAGCTTCCCGTTGCATCGGTTAAATGCTCTATTCTTCTTTTTAGTGTTTCTCGCATTGCAGAATAATCGTCTGCGCCACTTTGATTTTTAATCCTAAATACTCTATAATCGTTTTTTAAAAGATGTCCGTCCTCATATACAATCATTCCGGCGGTGATATGCTCATTTCCTAAATTTGATATATCATAGGATTCTATTCTGTTTGGAACAGTATCAAGAGAAAGCATTTCTGATAGCTTAACTAAAACCTTATTATCCTGCTCCATTTTGTTTTTATATTGCTTTGCTTGCTCCTCTGCGTTTTTAGTTACCATATCGCAGAGCTTTTTTGTTCCTCCCTTTTGAGGTATTCTGATCTTTATTGCTCTTTTGGAAAGCTCCCTTAAATAACTTTGCACCAAATCAAGCTCATCGCTTTCCAAATTGAAGCTTAATAAAATCTCACTGGGAATATATTCTCTTTTCGAATACAAGTCAACTATAAATTGTGACATAAATTCACAGTCGTCATTTGTTGAAATCTCATACGCGCCGAAAAGATATGTGTCGCTATCTGATATAATACCAGAACGAATGTAAAATATTGAAATACAGGTTGAAAGATTATCCGTATAAACAGCTATTATATCATATTCATCATCAGGAGAGCCAACAACCTTCTGACTGTCCCTTAGCTTTTTTAATGCTTCAATGCTATCACGACACCTTACTGCATCCTCGAATTTTTCTTTCTCAGCAAAATCAAGCATTTGGTTGGTTAATGAATCAACCGCTTCCTTTATGTTGCCTCTTAATACATTCGATGCGCATTGCATAACCTTGTAGTAATCCTCTTGTGAAATTGTATTATCGCAAGGAGAAACGCATCTTCCCAATTGCTTATATATGCAAGGCCTTTCCTTACCTATATCTCTTGGAAAGCTTCTTTTACAGGTTGGAATGCCTAATGACCTTTCAAGAGTACCGATAACTCCGTAAACAACGCTTGCGCCTGAATACGGTCCGTAATATCTTGCTCCGTCGCTTATTCTTTTTCGTGTCATACTTATGCGCGGGTACTGTTCATTTAATGTAAGCTTAATATACGGATATGATTTAGAGTCTTTTAAGAGAATGTTGTATTTGGGAGTATATTGTTTAATTTTTACATTTTCAAGAGCTAACGCTTCAATCTCAGTATCACATATAACCGTCTCAAAATCATCAACAATTGAAACCATTTGCTTTGTTTTTATATTAGCATCGGAGCTTAAGTGAAAATACTGCGATACTCTATCCTTAAGAGAACGGGATTTACCGACATAGATTATTTTTCCGCTTCGGTCCTTCATCATATAGATGCCGGGTACTCGTGGCAGATTGGATGATTTTTTTCTTAAGTATTCAAGCCTTTCATTAGTCATATCCCTTCTCCTTTCAAGTAGCCTATAATTAAATAGGCGACAGCCACCGTGGACTATCGCCGAATAATATGCAAAATTAATCGTTTAACTCGTTTGCGATAAGCTTTTCAAGTCCGTCGATAGCCTCAGCCTCGTCATCGCCGT
>JAFQAM010000291.1 GCA_017416885.1 Clostridia bacterium
GGACGGTCAACAACCTCGCCTGCGGCTATTAAATTGGCTATATCAAAGCCTAAGACATTAATTTTTGGCATCAGATACCTTCCTTTCGTAGTAGTGTAGTAGTGGGTAGGGGGATATACACCTCATCCGTCAGCATGCTGACACCTTCCCCTCAAGGGGAAGGCTTTTAAAATAGCTTTTTCAGTTCAAAGATGAAGTTCATAGCCTCGAGTGGGGTAAGTGTATTTAGGTCAACCTTTTTAATTCTGTCGGCAGCCTCATAGACGCTCATATCCTCGAAGGACATTTCCATTCCGATTTCGGTTGATTTTATTTTTGGCGCTTTTTCGGTTACTACTCCGTTTTCAATCATTTCCGCAAGAATGCTCTTTGCGCGCTTTACCACCTCGTTTGGTACGCCTGCCAATTTGGCAACCTCGATGCCGTAGCTATCGTCGGTTGGGCCCTTTACGATTTTACGAAGGAATATAATATCCTCGCCTCGTTTTTTGGCGGCGATATTGTAGTTTACAATTCCGTTTTGTCCGTTTTCAAGTGAGGTAAGCTCGTGATAGTGAGTTGCAAACATTGCTTTTGCGCCAATTTTTTTGCCTGCGGTATATTCGGCGATTGCTCTTGCAATGCTCATACCGTCATAGGTTGATGTGCCTCTGCCTATCTCGTCATAGATGATAAAGCTCTTTTTTGTTGCGTTTTCAAGAATGTATGCTACCTCGGTCATTTCAAGCATAAATGTTGATTGGCCCGATGCTAAATCGTCAGATGCGCCTACTCTTGTAAACAGCTTATCTACAATGCCTATTCTTGCTTGCTTTGCAGGTACAAATGAGCCGATTTGCGCCATTAAAACTATTAATGCGCTTTGACGCATATATGTTGATTTACCTGCCATATTCGGTCCTGTAATAAGTGCAAGACGGTCTGTTGTGGTATTTAGGTATGTATCGTTTGGAACGAAATAGCTATCCTTGACAAATTGCTCTACTACGGGATGGCGCCCGTCCTTAATGTCGATTACATCGCTATAATCAACCTCGGGGCATACATAGTTATTTTTAATTGCTACCTCTGCAAGCGAGATATATGTATCTAATCTTGCAAGCATATTTGCGGTTTTTTGTACTCGCTTCAGGTTTTCCTCAAGCTTATTTCTGAGCGCCACAAAAAGCTCGTATTCAAGCGCGCAGAGCTTGTCATTTGCGCCTAAAACTGAGGTTTCCATATTTTTTAAATCCTCTGTGATATATCTTTCACAGTTGGACAGTGTTTGCTTTCTTATATATCTATCGGGTACTTGGCTTATGAAGGATTTTGTAACCTCTATATAATAGCCGAATACTCTGTTATAGCCGATTTTAAGAGTTTTAATTCCCGTTTGCTCTCTTTCGTTTTCCTCGATCTTGGATATCCATCCCTTACCGTCTGACATAATTGTACGGAGATAGTCAATATCCTTATTATAGCCATCCTTGATGAAGCCTCCCTCTCTTACAGAGAATGGCGGAAGCTCTATAAGCATATCGTCAATAAGAGTGTAAATATCCTCAAGAGTATCAAGATTTTCTCTGATTTCGCTAAGCTCCTTGTCGCTCACTGTATAGAGAAGGTTTTTAATGTCGGGAATTACCTTAATTGTTGATGCAATTGCTCTTGCATCCTTTCCGTTTGCAGTGCCATAGACTACCTTAGTCATAAGTCTTTCAAGGTCAAGCACGCCTGAAAGAAGCTTGGAAATTTCGTCTCTTAGCACCATATTGGAATAAAGAGTTGATATTGCGCCTTGACGGGCAATAATTCTTTTTACATCGATAAGCGGATGCTCAACGAAATGACGGAGCATTCTTGCGCCCATTGATGTTTTTGTTTTGTCAAGAACCCAATAAAGGCTACCGCGCTTTTCCTTGGTTCTCATTGACTCGCAAAGCTCTAAGTTACGGCGTGTGTTAAGGTCCATTTCAAGATACTGTCCCTCGCCGTAAATGCTTATATTGTTGATATATGAAATGTCTGTTTTTTGAGTTTTTAATATGTACTCTAAAATTGCTCCGATTGCGCAAATCAGGTCTCTGTCAGACTCGTATTTGTTTATAAAGTCCTGACCGAATTGAGAGAATACTCTGTCATCACATTCTGTTTTATTGAAATATTCTGTCATTTCAAAGCCACAGAGCGCATTTATTCTTGATTTTGCAAATTCTTGTATGTAGCCGCCTGCTAATTTTGGAAGGTTGGTTATAATTTCTCTTGGAGCATATGTGCCAAGCTCATTTATAAGCTTGGATTGCTCATTTTCTATGCTTGTGGCGTAGATTTCGCCTGTTGAAACATCGGCAAAGCATACGCCTACGCTTTCGCCTTCAAAATAGAGCGCGCATAGATAGTTGTTTTTTGTTTCGGTGAGAAGGTTGGTTTCAATTACTGTGCCCGGAGTGATTTCTCTTACTACCTCACGCTTTACTATTCCCTTTGCCTGTGAGGGATCCTCCATTTGCTCGCAGATTGCAACCTT
This sequence comes from Clostridia bacterium, assembly GCA_017416885.1. Classification (GTDB taxonomy): domain Bacteria; phylum Bacillota; class Clostridia; order Oscillospirales; family CAG-272; genus RGIG2000. The sequence continues at coordinate 2,510 of JAFQAM010000291.1, forward strand.
GTAGCCCTTTGATATAAGCTTACCGATATAGCCTTCACAGCTATGATACGGCACGCCACACATTGGCGCTCTTTCCTTTTCGCCGCAGTCTCTGCCTGTTAATGTAAGCTCAAGCTCTCTTGATGCGGTAATAGCATCATCAAAGAACATTTCATAGAAATCTCCAAGACGGTAAAACAATATAAAATCCTTATATTGCTTTTTTATCTCGAGATATTGTAGCATCATTTGAGTCATATTGTTTTACCTTCCTTGGTTAATTTAAATTAATGGTGGTGTCCGCAGTCAGAGCCACAGGATGAGCAATCGTGTGTGCAAGGACGAACGCCTGTAATGTTAAACTCGATTTCGCTGTTAACCTCTTGCATAAGTAGGTTTACAGCCTCGTTTGCCTCGTTAAGCTTAACGAAAACATCCTTTTCTGTTACTTCCTTAACGATAGCGTCAAGTCTTGCTTCAATTGACTCGATGATAGCAGGATCAACAGTGTCCTTCTTGTATTCCTCAGCTAATGCTGTTTGTTGAACATTGTATTCAAGCATAAGCTTCTGAAGATCCTCGTCCTTTTCGTAAGCAACTCTTGCCTCGTTCATTTTTGTAATTCTTTCGTCTGCCTTAATTGCTTTTCCAAGCTCAGCAGCAAGCTCCATAATTGTCATGGCTTTATTCTCCTTTAAATTATTAATTATATAATTTCACCGTACAGAGCAAAGGTATCTGCTTTGGTGATTTTTACTGTAATAAATTGTCCTGTATAATCGGTATCGCATTCAAAGTGGACTATTTTGCCCCCCTCTGTGCGTGAGGTATATACGCTTTCATTATTCTTGCTCTTGCCGTCAACTAATACGCGAAGCTCCTTGCCAAGGTATTTTGCGTTTAGCTCGTAGGAAATTTCGTTTTGAACCTGACATAGACGGTCATAGCGGATATGCTTTATTTCCTCGGAAATATGGTCCTCCATTTTATCGGCAGGAGTGCCCTTTCGTCTTGAATAGATAAAGCTGAAAATTGAATCATATTTTACCTTTTTGATTATCTCAATTGTTTTTTCAAAATCCTCGTCGGTTTCTCCCGGGAAGCCTACTATTATATCGGTGGTGAGAACAGTATCCTCTCTGCCTTGACGAAGCTTGTCTATAATAGATAGGTATTTTTCCGTATCGTAATGACGGTTCATTTTCTTTAAGATTGCATCTGAGCCTGACTGTAACGGTAGGTGGAAGCAGTTGGCGCAATGGGGATTGCTCTTTAACGCTTCTATCATTTCGTCAGATGCGTCCTTAGGATGTGAGGTCATTAGGTGAATCAGGAAATCGCCCTCGATTTTTGCAATTTCGTTAAGCAGGTCTGCAATGGTTGGCGTGAACGCCACTACCGGATCGACCAGTATCTCCACCGGAACGCCGACAACTACCCCACCCACGACATCGGCCCCATCGCCAAGCTTCTGGACATCAACTGCGGCAACCGGTTCCTCTCCCTTGTGTCTATCGGCTCCAAATCCGCAGGCTTCGCCCAGTACGCCAAGGATCACGATATCTCAGAGCTGGA
>JAFQAM010000292.1 GCA_017416885.1 Clostridia bacterium
CACCCTGTACGCACCGTCACCACTACAATGAAATGCGAAAACGGCGACCTTGTGTCTGTAAAAACAAGCGCGCCAATACCAAAGGATAAAATGCTTGAGGCTATGAAAATAATAAATAGAGCAGAGGCCAAGCTTCCAATCAAGGTAGGCGACATACTTATAAAGGACCTGTTTGGCAGTAATGTAGTAGCAACAATGCAAAAGGATAAATAAAATGAATACAACTAAATTTGATAAGAAAAGCACATTAGTAATCGCCCACAGAGGACTGTCGGGCTTAGAAAAGGAAAACACCAATTCAGCATTTGTAGCCGCAGGCAATCGCTCATATTACGGAATTGAAACCGATGTGCATAAAACCAAGGACGGACAATTTGTGTTAAATCACGACGAGGATTTCAGAAGAGTAGCCTGCGACGAAACAGTTATCAAGGAAGCCACTCTTGACCAAATACAAAATATAATCCTATTTGATATAGACGAGCAAAAAACAAGGCTGGACCTTCGCCCAACCACATTACAAAACTATCTCTCAATCTGTAAAAGATACGAAAAGCACTCAATTATTGAGCTTAAATCCGACTTTACCGATGTAGATATAGGAAAAATAATCAAAATCGTCAACCACTATCAGCAGTTAGAAAATACCACCTTTATTTCCTTTAATTATGAAAATCTCTTAAAGGTGCGCAAAATCCTGCCAAACCAATCTGCCCAATACCTCATTTGGAAAATCACCGACTGGGAGTTAGACCGTCTCTCTAAGGATAAAATCGACATTGATGTATGGTGCGTCGAGCTAACCAAGGAGCAAATTGATAAAGCCCATTCCTTAGGCTTAAAGGTCAACACCTGGACCGTCAACGAAAAAATCGACGCCGAAAAGCTCGCCGATTGGGGCATAGACTATATAACCTCAAACATACTTGAATAAACGAAAACAGAACGGATTTTACTCCGTTCTGTTTTCGTTTATTTCTTTACCGCGTCAGATACTCTATATACACCTGTATCCTTATTTTTAGCTAACTCAACTTGAAAAGCAACTACTTGATTAACAATATCATCATTTGAATTAAAGTCAGCAAATCTTTCAATTAACTCGTCAAATTTTCCGCATCGCCTCATTACATCAGCAAGCTGAGCCAACCAATTTATATTCTTTTTCCAGCTTATAGGAAGCGTATCGAATAAATCCACCATTTTACTGCGCAGTAAGATTGCATTTTCCTTGTCATTTGCATCATCACAAGCCCAAGCTGCGTGAAGCAAAGCAGAGTAAGCATCATATGACCTTCCACAATGCATTAAAACCATATAATGCTTGTAAAATATGTCCGCCAGCTCTCTTTTGAATTGAATGCCCTCACAGCTTAAATATTCCTCAGAGCTTAAAAACTCCTTGGTAACAGATAACGGACTGCTTATCATAGAATGTACAAATCCACAGTAAGGACATTTTTGTACCCATAGCCACATTGTGCTTCTTTTCATTTCAGCAGGCCTTAAATCAAGATCAGGACTACCAAAGCTATTTGTACTTGTAAGAACCGTAACCTCGCTTTCATTATCGCAAATTGCGCATTTGCACGCTTGCTTTCTAAAGGTTGACATAATATACCCCCCTAATTGTTTAATTTGTAATAAGATGTAATAAGCGCATGCTTGCATAATTGCACACCGTGAGATTTAGCAAGCATATATTGTACAGATGAAATAAAACCTATAAACCATTCAGGTAGCTTGATGCTTGCTAATACAGCCATAATATCATCAGGTGCCTTATTAAGAGCAAATCTACCTGTGCGTACATATCGCATAATTATTTGCGCATATTTCCTGTCAAGACCGTTTTTTATAAGCTCAGGCTCAATAATATTAAATATATCCTCTCTGAATGTAGGTAGCTGCGCAAGAGATAATGCGCCATTCATTACTAACAATTCGCCATTATCCTTCCATACCTTAGAGCCGTGAAGAATACCGCAAAGCTTTAATAAATCATGCTTGCTTTTTATCTTAACATCAGCCAATTCACTGCCGTCAAGCTCGCCGAAATCAAGCTCGTTTCCCTTAACTGAAATTTCCCCAAGCTTGACATCATCA
>JAFQAM010000293.1 GCA_017416885.1 Clostridia bacterium
ACTGCCGGACTTTTCACACAAAATTTATTTCGCTTCGTCTTATTTTGTGTGGGTGTACGGCAACATTGGAGTAGAAACCTATCAAAGCGCCGGTTTTACTTTAGAGCTTTTAACGAACTTTTCTGCTTGTCTTATTTTTATTTTGATTTATACCACGATTTACTTTGTGTCTAAAAAAAGATTGGGCGCAATCTATGCAACTTTAATTATATTTTTAATAGACACAGCCGTTTTTGTAGTTGATGCAATATTTAATGGAAGAACATTGCTTTTAGTGTTTGGATTAGTATTCCGCTTGCTCTTTATTATTGTTCTTTTGATAGGCGTAAGATATGCTATTATCGGCTTTGCCATCGAGCGAGAAGAGGATGAGGAGCAGACTATTCCTAATGTAAAGTATATTAATCCTGATTACAAAGAGGAATTGAAGAATAAAAACAGAAAAATTATACTAAGAAGAGAAAAGAATCTTTTAAATAGCTATATCTATTTAGAATGCTTGCTTGACGGACATTCCGTTGGATATTTAAAAGACAACGATGCTCTTGAAATAGAAGCGGATGCCAACTCTCATTTTTTGCTTTTTGTAGCTTATTTTGAAACAATACAGCCAATTGAGGTAAAAGTAGGCGAAAGTAAGTCAGATATTGCTTGTGATGTATTCATTCGAAATCAAAAATTATTTAAAAAGACAATTGAAATAACAAAAGGTCAAATATAACTCAGTGCTATTTATTATTTTGGAGAGACCATGGAAAACTTAAAAAACAATAAGATATATAAATTTGGACAGTTAGCATTATTGTCTATTTCTGTTACATCAATTTTATTAATGTTAATTCGTCTAATTGCTCCCGCATTTTCACAAAAGATGCAGTTTATATCAGCGTATGCAGTCTGGCGCTTTTTTGATGTTGGCTTATCCGCATATCAAAGTGAGCCTTCAACTGAAACTATCTTTAGACTGATAATATCCTGCGGTATTTTGTTTGGAATATTTGTAGCATGCTTGATTTTTTCTAATAAATGGTTAGGAGCAATGATTGGCGCGCTATCTTATTTTATTTTAGATACATGCCTTTTCACATATGAGATTGCAATTCAAAACTGGACAAAAATGCTTGTAGTAGGATTGATTTATAAAATCATTCTTATAACCATAATGATAATTGCAGTAATCTACGGATTTATTGGAATGCGTATAGAGGGCAGCGGAAGATCAAAACCGCCGAATATAAAATTTTCAAAAGAGACATTCTCACATGAGCTTGCGCTACAAAAAAGAATAATCACCCTTGAAAGAAATAAATCCTTTTTAAATAGCCATATATATTTCCAGATTGTTTTAGATAACAAAACCGTAGGCTATATGAAGAATGGCGAAAAGATTGAAATTGAAATGGATGCAAATGAGCACACTGTTATGATTATTAGCCACTTTGCAAATATCAAAGCTATAAAACGCTCTATTCCAATTGGTACCGAAAGCAATTCTTATACTATTAAAATTGAAAAAAAGAACCTGTTTGTAAAGAAAATAGCAATTTATAGAAACAATGCTTAAGCATTATAAAAATCTATGAAAGGAGAGACAAAATGGAGAATAACGAATTAAACAATGTAAACTCTGTTGCCGAAAACCTTGAAAACTCAATTGAAGGTAAGCAAGCAACAGATGAGCAAGTGGTAGAAGCAACACCTGATGTAGCAAACGAGCAACCTAACGGCGAGCAAATTGTAACACCTGTTAATGTGGCGCAAAAAGTAGGGGAGCAAAAATACAGAATAGCAAGAAGCTCATTACTTATCGTAGTGATTTTATCTGTGGTTAATCTTTTCTCATTGATTTTTAGTGGAAGCTATTTCCTGTTTTCATCCTATATCACATTGATAATTGGCGCAGTCGGAGCAGAAAGCTATATAGCTGATCCAAGCAATACAATTTTCCTTGTTGTAATTATTGTTTTAGGTATAATCAGCGTTCTTCCTTACTTGGTTTGCTGGATTTTCTCAAAGAAGAAGGTAGGCTGGTTAATCGGCGCTTTAGTTTTATTTTCATTCGATACACTTTTACTTCTTATTGATGCAATTTCAGTAATGAATCTGACATTCATACTTGACTTAGTAATTCACGCATATTTCATTTACGAAATGGTAGTTGCAGTAAAGTTCGGATTAAAGAAAAAGAAAGAAGAGCAAGAAAACCAATTCTAATATTACATAAAAACCGCCTTCCCAAATAGAGAAGACGGTTTTTTTCATCTTACGCAAAATAAAAAACCTCACATTTTGTGAGGCTTTTTAATTATTTAATTAACCAATCTTTGCTGAGTTAACCTTAATGCCGGGGCCCATTGTAGAAGCTACTGTGCAGCT
>JAFQAM010000294.1 GCA_017416885.1 Clostridia bacterium
GCCTGATAAAATTACTTGGCTATGATAGCCTGCTTGTTCTGCCTTATATGTAAGGTAGTACGGATCAACGCCGATACAGTGACCACCTACAAGACCTGGATAGAACTTTAAGAAGTTCCATTTTGTTCCTGCTGCTTCAAGAACTGATTTTGTATCAATACCGAGCTTATTAAAGATGATTGAAAGCTCATTCATAAATGCAATGTTAATATCTCTTTGGCTATTTTCAATAACCTTTGCTGCTTCTGCAACTTTAATGCAAGATGCTCTATGTACGCCTGCTTCAACAACAAGCTCATAAACCTTTGCAACAACATCAAGAGTTTCATCGTCCATACCTGATACAATTTTTGTGATTGTTTCAAGTCTATGCACTTTATCGCCTGGGTTAATTCTTTCCGGTGAATAGCCAACCTTAAAGTCAACGCCGCACTTAAGTCCTGATTCCTTTTCAAGGATTGGAACGCAAACATCCTCTGTAACACCTGGATATACTGTTGATTCATAGACAACAATGCTTCCCTTTGTAAGGTTTCTGCCAAGAATACGGCTTGCACCTTCAACAGGTGTTAAATCAGGTGTGTGGTCATCGTTTACAGGTGTTGGAACTGCAACAACATGGAATTTTGCTTCCTTTAACTTTGTTTCATCTGCTGTAAATTCAACAGTTGTTTGTTTGATTGCCTCGTCGCCAACTTCTCTTGTTGGGTCAATGCCTGACTTGTAAAGTGCGATTTTCTTTTCGTTAAGGTCATAGCCTACAACCTTAATTTTCTTTGCAAAAGCAACCGCGATTGGCATACCTACATAGCCAAGACCTACAAGTGATAGCTTTTCTTCGCCATTGAGTAATTTTTCGTAAAGATTTGTGTACATATTTATATTCTCCTTTAAATTTATACTTCTTAAAGATTTTTTAAAAAATCACAATATTTTTCAACCACGATATTTCGGTCAAATTCATTTTCCATTTTTTCTCTTGCTTTTATGCCCATTTCACGCATTTGCTCTACTGAAAGCTCAGCAAATTTTAAAATGGCTTGCTTTAACGCTTCTGTATTCTTCATCTCAAAGCCAAAGCCTGTTATGCCTTCGTCAAATGTTTCATAGCAACCGTGAACATTTGATGCAATGACAGGCCGAGCGCAAGCAGCTGCTTCAAGCAAAACATTTGCCATGCCCTCATGATATGACGGAAGCACCACTGCGTTTGCTTTTTCTAAAAACGGAATTACATTTTTTTGATGTCCAACGCACTCAATATTTTCTATATTTAAGAAAGGATTTTCAGCTCCTTCATAGGTATCTCCAACGATTGTAAAGTGTATTTGTGGAAGCTTCCTTGCTACCTGAGCAAGCTCGTATACGCCCTTGTCCCTCATAATTCTTCCAACGAACACAAGATTAATTTGCTCGTTTTCGGGATATTCAATAGGTGTAAATTTGCTTAGATTAACACCAGAGCCAGGAAGAAGCGAACAATTCTCTCCAACAATTTTTCTATCCTTGAAAAACTGCATATTTTCTTTATTTTGAAAAAATACCGTTTTTGCTCCCTTAATTCCTTGCTTGTATAGAAACAATGCTATTTTCTGTGCTAAGCCCGGATTTTCAATAGCAGTGCCTAAGCCTGTTATATTCATTGCACATGGAATATTATATTTTTTGCATGCCATAGCCCCATATACGTTAGGCTTTATTGTGTAAGTAAACACCGCATTGGGCTTAATTTCCTTAAGCTGTTTTTTATACGCATTAAGAAGCTTAAGTTCTTTAATTGGATTCATCCCATGACGGGAAAGTGTTACGGGAGCATAATCACAACCCATCGCCTTTAGCTCCTCTATTCTTTCATCATAGGGCGATGATATTACAACATTATGTCCATCATCAAGAAGCCTTTGCACTAACTCCAATCTAAAATTAAAAATGGTCATACTATGATTAACCGCTATTAAAATTTTGCTCATCATTTGACTCCATCTATACAGTTGTTTCTACATTTTCCTTATCGACTTGATTTTCTTCGACAATTAATTCTTTTTCATTTCTCTCTGCTTCTTTTTTCATTTCGCCTGTGCCGCCTTCGTGAACTCCGTCGCTTTTGAGGACACTGGTGATTGTACCAAGGAAGCATTTGATGTCAAAAAAGAGGCTCATTTTTTCTATGTATTCGCCATCAAGCTTAGCCTTAACATCTATTTCAAGCTCGTCACGGCCGTTAATTTGTGCCCAACCTGTAAGTCCAGGACGAACATCGTTAGCACCGTATTTATCTCTTTCCTCAATTAAATCAAATTGATTCCAAAGCGCAGGGCGGGGACCGATTACCGCCATTTGTCCTAACCAAATATTGAAAAGCTGTGGAAGCTCATCAAGAGATGTTTTCCTTAAAAATCCGCCAACCTTAGTTATCCACTTTTTAGGATCTGAAAGCTCGTGCGTTGGTGCGTCATGCGGTGTATCAATTCGCATTGTACGGAATTTAAGAATGTTGAAATGCTTTTTATTTTTACCGATTCTTTTTTGCTTAAAAAATACAGGTCCCTTGCTATCTAATTTAATTGCAAGAGCAATTATAAGCATTGGCACTAAAAGCACAATAATGCCTATGGTTGATGCGATAAAATCAAACACTCTTTTCAAAAAATGGTTATACATAAATACCTCTCAAAGTCAATTTTTATATACTGTGCCACATGGCACCTTTGTTTGCTTTTCTACAATTGTGTTGGACATAATAATTGCCCCGCAATCTATATGACTGCATTGGCATACTGTCGAATTATGATTTATTATTGCTCCAGCCGAAATCAAGCAAAAGCTCTCGATTACGGTGTTGGGATTTACTACCGCCATAGGCTCGATAACGCAGCCTATTCCTATTTCGGCTGAGTCTGACACATAGGCTTTTTGGCTAATAAGAGTGGGGATTTTAAAGCCCGCCTCTTGCAGCTGAAGGCTTAATTCAAATCGTGTTCTTGGATTACCAATTGACACTATGGCATAATCATAGCTTTCTTTAAATTTTGCATACTCTTGTATTTTTCCTACAACACCATTTTCAGAATTATCGTCCAAAAAATCAATTTTATCAAAAAAATCCTTTGCTATTTCTTGAACAACATAGCTATATTGCCCTCTTCCAAGTATCAAAAGACTTGCCATAAATATCTTCTCTTTCTATATATTATAAATAACCTCATATATAATAACATTAAAAACGCTATTTGTCAACAAAAATCGCAAAAAAGAAAACCATAAGCACAAATTAGGTTGAGTGCTTATGGTTGGATTTTATTTTTCTATGATGGCGATTTTTTCGATTACGGGGCTATTTTCGGCGGTTACGGTTAGCTTTTCGAGAAGGTTAAGTCCTTCGGTTACTTCGCCAAATTCTACGGCTTCCTTATCGTTTTGTGTGTTGTCCTGAAGGTTGATATAGAACAGCGCGGGATTAACTGTGTTTACGCTTGATTTTGCCATTGAGATAACGCCTTTTTTATTGGATAAGCCATTATCAAATTCGCCTAAAATATGAGCTGCGCTTGCTTCCTTATTGCCACAGTATAGCTTGCCGTTTGATAAATCGTAAACTGACACGCCGTTATATGCGCCCTTACTTGCTAATTCAATAAACTTTGATACAGCCTTTGGCGATTTTTCGCTATTTAATGATACCTTAACTGCGCCGACATCCTTGATTTGAATTTCTGCAATATACTCCGGTGGCGGAGCCTCGTAATTTACTGCGATAACTATTCCTACAATGCCTGCAATAAGTAATACCATGGCCGCGATAGAGATAATTATAATATTGCGTTTTCTTTGCTTTTCCTTTTTAGCCTTTAGCTCCATTTCGGCTTTTCTTTTTTTAGTAAGCGGTTTTTTATTTGCCATAATACACTCCTGAAAATTATTTACTATTACATTTTAGCACATAAGTGTCAATAAATCAATATTTTTTTGCTTTGAATAAGTTTTGTATTGACTTTAAGAAAAATTTATGATATACTTTTCTCAACTAAATGTTAATCGGAGGATTTAATTATGGAACATATCAAGACTCTTAACACAGCAAACCTTTGCGAAAGCGCGAAGAACGGTGGCTGTGGCGAATGCCAAACATCATGCCAATCTGCTTGTAAGACAAGCTGCGGTATCGCAAATCAGCAGTGCGAAAACAAATAATCAAAAAAGCTGCTATGAGGCAGCTTTTTTAATTGTTTTTAGCAGTCAGCTGTTAGCCGCCAGCAGTTAGCCGATTAGACTGAACATTTTTTAAATACATTGTTTTATCGAAAGGAACGCCCTGTGCCTCTATTCCCGCCGGTTAAATAACTTGCTGACGGCTGATGGCTAAATGTGCTTCGCACTTGATATATTTGCTACGCAAATTCGATATAGCCTTCGGCTTCGATATATTTCGCAAGCGAAATTCGATATATTTTGCTTTGCAAAATGAGGGCATCCCTATCCCCTATCCCCTATCCCCTAAAAAGCGACTGAAAGGAGCGAAAATGATACACCAATACAAATTAAACGGCTACAATATTGTTATAGATGTATGCTCAGGTGGCGTGCATGTAGTTGACGATATAGCCTATGATATTATCGAAATGTTTGAAAATCACAC
>JAFQAM010000032.1 GCA_017416885.1 Clostridia bacterium
ACGATATCGTATCAATTAAAGGTATCGCAGCAAGACCTGCGACTGCTAATACAGAGGCTTTAGCTGAGCTTCCTTGGACAAGCGAGGAGGCAGAAAACATTCTTGCTCAGTTTGAAAACCTTGCAGCAGTTGAAAACCATCCCGGAAGCTACTATCTTGCCCGTTATATCAACTTCGCATTCTTAGCAGCTTACAACGACGGTAAGGACCCTGCAGACGCGCTTATGGACTATGTTAATACAATTAACAAGGAAATCGTAAGAAAGCGTACTGAGTTCGGTATGGATGTTCTTGAGATGGGTCAGACACTTGCAGATTTAAAAGCTAATCCTAAGCTAAATAAGGGAAATCAATAATACTATAAAGGAGAGAAATGTAAATGGACGAATTAAATAATAACCAAAATACCGTCGTTACAGATAACGACACAGTAGATTTACAGGACAATAGTATTGTTGAAGAAACACAGGAAAAGAAGAGAGCCGTTTGCCGTAAGGATATGACCAAGGCACAATGGACCTGGAAGGAAATGAAGAGAAATAAGGTTGCTTATCTTATGATTGCGCCGTTTATGTTCGTATTCATTCTTTTCACAGCGCTTCCTGTTGTGCTTTCCCTATTACTCAGTCTTACAAACTTTAACATGCTTGAAATCAACGCAGATATGTTCGTTTGGTTTGAAAACTATAAGAGATTATTCTTTGATGACGATATCTTCCTATTAGCATGTAAAAACACACTCATTTTTGCAGCCGTTACAGGTCCTGTATCATACATACTTTCATTCCTTGTAGCTTGGTTCATTAATGAGCTTTCACCAAGATTAAGAGCGCTTGTAACACTTGTCTTCTATGCGCCTTCAATTTCAGGCTCAGTATATCTCATTTGGGGTATTATGTTCTCAAACGACTCTTACGGTATCGTAAACGGTATCTTACTTGACCTTGGTATCATAAACACACCTATTCTTTGGTTCTACGATGAAAAATACGCAATGACACTTTGTATCGTCGTTGCTCTTTGGATGTCACTCGGTACAGCCTTCCTTTCATTTATTGCGGGCTTACAAACAATTAATAAGAGCTTGTTTGAGGCGGCTGCCGTTGACGGAATTAAGAATAGATGGCAGGAGCTTTGGTACATCACATTACCAATGATGAAGCCACAGCTTATGTTCGGTGCCGTAATGGCTATCACAGGCTCATTCGGCTTTGGAGGCGTTGTTACCGCGCTTTGCGGATTCCCGTCAGTTAACTACTCATGTCATACAATCATGCACTGTCTTGAGGACTACGGTAGCCAAAGATGGGAGGTAGGATATGCTTCCGCTATCGCATTCGTATTGTTCCTTATTATGATTGGAGCAAACACATTAGTTAATAAAGCGTTATCGAAGGTAGGACAGTAATATGAGAATTAAAGAGCAGAAAATGCGTGTCAGAAATCATCAAGTTGTCCTCAACCGTTCGGTAGGAGGCGATACAGGAATATTTGTCTTCCTTGCAATAATGGGAGTATTTATGTTCCTTCCTATGTATTATACATTCATTCAGTCCTTAAAGCCTCTTGATGAGCTTTGGATGTTCCCACCAAGATTTTATGTATCTAAGATTACATTTAAAAACTTCAGCGATTTGTTCAGCTTACTTAACACATCATGGGTTCCATTCTCAAGATACATATTCAACACAGTATTCATTACAGCGGCAGGTACCTTCGGTAACCTATTCTTCTCATCAATCGCAGCGTATGCGCTTGCAAAGATTCCTTTCCCTGGAAGAAAGGGCATATTCTGGTTAATGCAGAAGTCACTTATGTTTACCTCAACAGTAACTGCAATTGCAAACTTCTTAACATTATCATACCTTGGACTTATGGATAATGTATTTGCTATCATT
>JAFQAM010000295.1 GCA_017416885.1 Clostridia bacterium
ATGATGTTGACGGCATTTGGATAGACGGTGACTGTTGGATGGGAATTTGCGATTTCCGCCCTGAAACAATTTCTAATTTTGAGAGGGAAACAGGCATAAGCTTAAACGGAGAAATCCCATCAAGTCCCGACCACAAATATTATCAAGAATATAGAGAATATTCAAGAGAGCTTTTCAGGCGCTATCTTAATCACTATGTAGATACGGTACACGCAAAGCACCCCGATTTTCAAATCGCATCAAATTGGGCATTCAGCGACCATATGCCCGAGAAAGTGTGCGCGAATGTGGACTTTTTATCAGGCGACTTAAATCCTAATGATAGCTTTAACTCCGCAAGATACGCCGCAAGAGCGCTTGCTCAACAGGAAATGCCTTGGGATTTAATGTCCTGGAATTTCAGAAATAATCTTGGCGGCAAAAATAGCTATGTGCCAAAGCATCCTAACCAAATTATGCAGGAGGCTGCCGCTGTAATCGCAATGGGTGGAGCATATCAGGATTATATTCCACAGTATAGAGACGGTTCACCAAATATGATAGAAACAAAAAAACTAAGGGATGTGTCTGAATTTGTAAGAAATCGCAAGGATTTTTGCTTCCGCGGAAAGCCTGTCCATCAAGCCGCATTGCTTCTTTCCACCTATGATAGATATAGAGAATCTACATACCTGTTTTCAAGAACAGGCTTTGAAAGAGTAATGGGCGCCTGCGCGCTTCTTTGCGATATAGGGGAGTCCCTTGAAATCGTTTGCGAGCATACCCTTGAAAAGTATATAAACGAATACAAAATGATAGTAATCCCCGAGCTTTATCAGGGACTTGATGAGAACACGGTAAAGCTTCTATATGACTATGCTAAAAACGGCGGAAAGCTTGTTTTAAGTGGTAAAAATACCTGTAAAATATTTGCAGAATATGTAAATTCGCCATACACGGTTACTGAAATTGACGAGTTTATAGAAAATAAAGAAAAGGAAACGCAAAACGGTCACGAGGGCGTCTACACCAAAAACTATAAGCCATACCTGTTCAATATAGATGATACAGAATACGGCGCTCTCTTTTCACCTTGTGGGATTAATGCAAACGGCAAAATTTGGGCGTATGTAAAAGAAAGACATACCGATTTTTGCGCTCCGCTTTCAGTAACCTCCGATTTCGGTAAGGGTAGCATAACATTAATCGGCTTTGATATCGGCTTGCAATATTTAACAGGTACACAGTATATGCAAAGAAAGCTGATGAAGCAAATTACAGACACACTCTATGACCAAATTGCTAAAATAGAATGCGCCTGCGGTAGGCTTGAAATAGTGGCTTTAAGTAAGGACGGTAAGCTGATGCTTCAGCTTGTCAACGCAAACGGCAGCCACGCAAGCTCATCCGTTGCATCGGATGATTTAATCCCGCCCGTTATGGATATTGAGCTATCAATTAAGCTGAATGCGCCACCTAAAAAGCTGATTTTACAGCCACAGGGCAGGGAATTATCCTTTGAATATAAAAACTCAAGAGCCTACACCAAAATCGACCGCGTCGATATTCATAGCGTAATAGAGGTAGTGGAATAAGGAGCAATATGAAAAAAATAATTGATAGCCATATGCATATTTCAAAATGGGGAGAGGACAATATCGCTTTTTGCTTTGATACCTATCGCAGTGAGCAAAATATACACGCAATAAATATTTGCGCGATTCCGCTTTGCCAATCAAATGTGTGCAATAATATTTTAACAGGCTTTTATAAAATAGCAAATCCAAATACCTATGTCCACGCAGGCATTGAGCTTATTGAGATTCCAATTGATAACATGACAGAAAATATGGACGCGGTTACTCAATATAAGGAGCTTATGGAAATAGGCTTTGACGGTATAAAAATGCTTGAAGGCAAGCCAACCGAGCATAAAAGAATAGGCAAAAATCTGAACCATCCGTCTCTTAATAAGCTCTACAAGGAAATGGAAAAGGACGGAGCACATCTGATAATGCATGTTAATGATCCTGATGAATTTTGGGATTTAAAAAGAGCGCCACAGTGGGCAATTGATTGCGGTTGGACCTATACCGACGGCACATACGCGCCCTATGAGCAAATCCATAAACAAACACTGAAAATTTTAGAGGACCATCCCAATTTACTGCTTACAATTGCGCACTTTTTCTTTTGTAGCAAGGAGCCTGAAATTTTAGAAAAGCTATTTGAAAAATATCCGAATTTCTGCGTAGATTTAACTCCCGGCGGTGAGATGTATGTGGAATTTGAAAAGAATTATGACTATTATAAAAGCTTCTTTAATAAATACTCAGACAGACTTATTTTCGGCACAGACCGTAGCTATATGGGCGACAAAAAATACGCCGATTGGCTGTTTAATGTGGTTACAACCTTCTTGGGCACGGATAAAGAGGTAGTAAGCTTCGATAACAAAGCACTTAAAGGTCTTGGCTTAGCTCAGGACAAAATTGACAACATCTTTTTTGCAAATTTTGAAAAAAGAGTAGGCAAAATGCCAAAGAAAATGAACAAGACAAAATTCAAAGCATATATCGAAAAATATTCATTTGCATTAACAGAAAATGACCGAAAAAACATCAAAGCGTTAATGGATAAATATTTGTAATCAAAATTAACTAAACATATTGCATTTGCAAAAATATAATGGTAAAATATGAATAGCTTTTAAAGCTACGGAGGGAAATATTATGGCTAAAAAAGATAGTATGAGCATTATGAATGAAT
>JAFQAM010000296.1 GCA_017416885.1 Clostridia bacterium
AAGCCTTAACTACCTTATCTGTTGCTGCTGTACCGTCATCATTAAGTGGTGCATTTTCGCCAAGTAATGCTTTTGCAGCTACTAAGAAGCCAAGCTCTATTTTGCCGTTTACTGCTTCAAATTCTGCGATTGCATCCTTATCAAATGAGTAACCAAATGTAATGCCGTCGCATTTTTCGCTTACTGAGAAGCCCTTGAACTCTGTGATGATTGGATTAGCATCAGTTACATAAGGTGTTGCATTGTGAGCGCATCCCTCGTTTTGACACACCTGTGTCTTAACGCCCTTTGCAAGGTAGTTCTCATATACGATTGTTGTTACATAGTTATGTACCGGGTTTTCTGCAAGAGTTGCTTCTCCACAACCACCGCAGATGCCTGCGCACGGATTTGACTTATCAAGGTCAAGCTTATGTCCGCCTAAAAATACAATACATTTTGTTGAAAGCGGAACATTATAAACAATTCTTGAGTCACCATCTTTGTTAATTGCTGAAATGAATGGGTCTTTATTGTTATTTGAGTTAGAAATAGTAATTGTGCTGCTTGCAGTTGCAAAATGGAATGTTACATTTAAGTCTCCGCCACATTGACCGAATACTTGTTGGCTGAAAGTAGATGATTCAGTTGGCATCCAAACATCTGTTAATCCGGTACATTTTTCAAAGCAGTAACTGCCCAACGAAACTTTCTTTGGTAAAACAATCTTTTTAAGGTTTATACAGGATTCAAATACTGTTTCTGTTGTACCGATTACGGTTACTGAATCAGGAATAACTACGCTTGTAATTGATTTACAGTTACCGAATGCTCTGCCTTCAATTGTTTGAAGACCGTCCCAAAGCTCAATGTTATGAAGTAATTCACAGTTATAGAAGGTTTTGTAACTAAGTTTTGTGTTGCCCTCAAAGAATCCCTCGTAGTTTTCAATTTTTGCAAGTTTTTTACAACAGGAGAACATATGGTCTGTTGTGTAAGTGATAAAACCGTCTGCTGTTTTGTAGGAATCAGGGAGTTTAACATATTCCAAACTCTCGCAATACTCAAACATAGCAAATGTCGCCTTTGGATACTCCATAATCATTCCGGAAACATCGATTGATTTAAGTTTTTTACAGTTTGTAAATACTTTCATTTGGTCGCTGTTTTCCCAGAAACGAAGTCCGTTGTTAACGATAATTTCAACAACATTAGCACAACCGCTAAGGTTTTCGTTGCTCCTGCAAATAAATGCAATATCTGATGGGAACTCAAATCGGATAATGCTGTTTTTGTTGAAAGACGCTCCAAGTTTTGTTCCGAGTTCGCCAAAGCTTAAATACAACATTTCTCCTACTTTACCGCTTTGGTTCTTCGGGCTTTCCGTAAGAATATATGTTGTTGGAACGGTATAATAGTTTGTGCCGTCAAAAAGCACCGTTCTTGCAATTGTACCGTCATCTTTTAATTGACTGATGCCTGTGTTACCAATTGCTTCATCAAAAATTGTTAATTCGCCAAACTCATCACTTGATGATTTAACAATATTGTCAGCACTTGCAGAAATAGCAAAAACGCAAACAAGCATTGCCATAATGATAGCGAATAAAAGAATTTTCTTTTTCATTGTTTTTCTCCTTAGTTGAAATATTTATTTTTATATAGTAAAAGACTATACATACATATTTTACCATAATATATATATAATTTCAACTCGCAAATTTTACAAAAATTTAAGCAAAAATTTATATAATATGCATAAAATCAAGCCAACGATTGCTCGTTGGCTTGATTTTGGTTTATGCTATTAGGTTATATTTTATTGGAATAATGCTTGAATAGTCGCTTGTGCTTCCCGCATCCTGCAAATAGCTTACCGCGCCGTCAAAAATGTATCCGCACAGGAATAATTCTACTTCCTTTAAAGCAACGCTTTCGCCGTTTACGGTTACTGTGCTATCCCAATTGCCTGAGATTTTAAGGTCAAAGCCTGTGGCTGCTTTCGGATCAATTGTTAATTTAACCGCGTTAACATCCGCAAGCTTATTGCCGTTTTCATCAAGGGGAGCGTTACCGCCCAAGCTTGCTTTAATTGCAAATACGAAGCCAAATTCAAGTGATTTTTTGTTTACTCTTTCATACTCGGCTAATGCTTCATCATCAAATGTATAACCGATTGTGATTGCGTTGGATTTGATTTTTGTGGAGTAGCCCTTGAAGCTTGAAATTACAGGCTTTGCGGCTTTACCGTGAAGCTCGTTACATCTTGCGCATTTGATATTAAGTGAGCCGTCCGCAAGATAATTTTCATATGTGATGCTATACTCGCTTGCGCCCTTTAATAAATCAAATTCGTGGCCTAATTTTGTGCCCTGTATCTCTATATTTTCTGCAATTGCTTTTCCGCAGAAGCAGAATGTATTAACAAGCATATCGGTATCGCAGTTCGGCTGTGAGGCAATCTGGTTTTTATCAGGGCTTACCACATGGATAGCTCCGTCCTCAATAATCTCGCTTGTTAATTCGGGATAATACGCTTCTCCCGCCTTACCTGTAAAGCCAATCTTATATTTTGCGCCCTCGCCGTTATTTGCGTGACAGAATACTACATACATTTCGCTTTGATTTCTGTAATCGGAGTTATCGGTTCTGTAGCCTGTACCGATTAATGTGTTTGTAAAATCGGTATTTGCTTTATTGGCAAAAACATATGTTGTGTACTGTGTGTTTCCGTCTCTTTTATCGAAGGATACACGGTCAATTTTGCCCATAAATACAACTGTAAGCGGATTTGTCGCTGTGCCGCATCCCGGGAGCAAGCCGTATGAAAGCGTATCGCCTCGTTGATTTTCGTCAAGCTTTGCATCTCCTGATGATTGGTCGGAATATCCGATATATCCCTCGGGTAATACTAAAATTGAGTTAAGATTTGAGCAAAACTGAATACCGCAGTCACTCATAGCATAATTGCTTGTAATTTGAATCATACCGTTTTCATCCAAAGGGTTATTGTTTGGATTATGGTTAGCGGTTATTGCCTTTACTGTTGATGGGAAATAATAAATATCAGGCTTTTCAGGTACAGGGAATTCCTCGGGTATATAGAACTCTCCGGTTTCATCTCTTACGCTGAATTTTTCATTTGTGAAAAACAGATCAGGACATATATTTCCGCTATTCTGTCCGCCGAACGCAGGGCCGTCGGTCTTGTTACCCTTAATGATTTCAAGGTTGGCAGGCAGATAAACAGCAGTCAGTGACTTACAGTTGGTAAAGCATTGGTCGCCTACTATTTTTACATAGTCGGGTAAGCATACCGCTTTAAGTGATTTGCATTCTCTGAATATGCCCCAGCTTGACATATTAATGTTGTTGGGGTTGTCGTTGAAGTCCACGAAAACAAGGCTTGAGCATCCGTAAAATGCGCCGCCTCCAATAAATGTGATTGTTGGCGGAAGTGACAGGTATCTTATACTTGTGTTTCCTCTGAAGGAGCCCTCATATACCTCTGTTACTGTGTATTCCCTGCCGTCAGCGCTTTTTACCTTTTCGGGAATAATCAGCTTGTCAATAACCACCTGTTGGTTTGCGTTTTTGGCTAACCTTGCAGTACCGTTGCCGTTAAGGTCATAAACAAGACCGTCTATTGTTTCTGTTGCCGCGCTTACTGAAACAGCGAACAAGCACATAGCTGCAATAACGATCAGACAAAATACTAAAGCTTTCTTTTTCATTGTCATTCTCCTTAAAAAATATTGATTTTTACATCTATATTTTAACATATTATGAATAGCTTTTCAATGAGCATTGATTTTGCAAAGGAAATTTTGTATGCTTGCACAAAATAAAATATTGATTTTTATGCAAATCAAACAAAAAGAGAGACATTACGAATTAAACCGTTTTGTTCTCTCTTTTGATTATGTTAAAACGCATTCTCCCTCAGTCTGCTTCGCATCCAGCTCCCTCCCGGATGGAGCCTTATTGGGGGGGGGACCGCTTGCGGTGGAAGGAGTTGTTGATTACTTTATAAGTGTTTCAACAAGTGCAAGCGCGTCTGCGATTTTGGATATGTCCTTGCCGCCCTTAGCCTCCATCATTGAGGGAGGGGGACCGCTTGCGGTGGAAGGAGTTGTTGACTACTTAATTAAGCTTTCAACAAGGTTAAGTGCGTCTGCGATTTTGGAAATATCTTTTCCGCCGCTCATTGCGCTATCAGGACGGCCGCCGCCCTTACCGCCTGTTACGGCGCTTACCTCACGAAGAATATTGCCTGCGTGGTTGCCCTTTGCTACTGTTTCCTTACCGCACACTGCCATAAAGTTAAGCTTTTCGCCCGAATGGATAGCAAATACAGCCACAGATAGAGGATTTTTGTCCTTAATCGCATCTCCCAAGGAACGAACGGCATCAATTGCCATATCCTTTAAATCTGCGGTAATTACAGACACATCTCCCACCTTTTTAGCATTATTAAGAAGCTCATCTACCTTTGAGCCTGCCATTTTGGAGTTGAGAATATCTATCTCGCGCTTTAGTGCTTTTACCTCATCCTGGAGTGATGAAGCGCGCTTTGCGATATCGTTTACATTTTGAACCTTTAGCTCCTTAGCGGCGCTTTCAATAAGTCCTTGCTTTTCTCCTAAGAGATTAAGCACGCCTAGACCTGTTACTACCTCAATTCTACGAACGCCTGCTGCAACACCGATTTCTGTTACAATCTTGAAAAGGCCTGCCTTTGCGGTATTATCAAGGTGTGTACCGCCGCAAAGCTCTACTGAGAAGTCGCCCATTTTAACCATACGAACAACGCTTCCGTACTTTTCTCCAAAGAGAGCCATTGCGCCGTTTTTGCGCGCGGTTTCAATATCTGTTTCAATTGTATCAACAGGTGTGCCAAGTAAAATCTGATAGTTTACAAGAGCTTCAACCTTGTTAATTTCTTCATCTGTTAATGCTGCGAAGTGTGTAAAGTCAAAGCGACCGATTTTTTCGTCAACATATGAGCCTGCTTGCTCTACATGTGTACCAAGCACAGAGCGAAGCGCTGCCTGAAGCATATGAACTGCAGAGTGGTTTCTCTTAATTGCTTCGCGTCTTGCTACATCTACTGCGCATTTTACAGTGTCGCCAACAGAGATTTTGCCTGAGTCAACTGTACACATATGGATATATACGCCGTCGCTCTTTTTAGTATCGTTTACAGTGATTTCGCAGTTATCGTTTGAAAGTGAGCCGCTATCGCCTACCTGACCGCCGCCCTCGCCATAGAAGGTGGTTGTATCAAGGATAATTGTGCATTCGCCCTCGCTTACTGTATCAACATTTTCGCCGTTTTCGTCTAAGATTGCAAGCACCTTGCCATCACACTCGTAATTTGTGTAGCCAACAAAGTTAGTTTTTGCAATATCGAAGGATTTTGCTTTATCGCTCCAACCGCTGATGTTTGCTCTTGCGTTTCTTGCTCTTTGCTTTTGCTCCTGCATTAAAGCGTTGAAGGTATCCATATCGGTGGTAAAGCCGTTTTCCTCGGCAATCTCTCTTGTTAAGTCAATTGGGAAGCCGAAGGTATCGTAAAGCTTAAATGCGTCAGCGCCCTCGATTGTTTTCTTGTTTTCGCTCTTTGCTTTTGATATAATATCGTCAAGGATTGCAAGTCCTGCATCAATTGTTGCATCAAAGCGCTCCTCTTCAAGAGAAAGAACCTTTTTAATATAGTCTGCTTTTTCGCTAAGCTCTGTATATGCATCACAGCTTTCGCCAATTGCAACGGTGCACATATCAACTAAGAACGGATGATTAATGCCAAGTAATTTACCGTGACGGCAGGCTCTTCTTATAATTCTGCGAAGCACATAGCCTCTGCCCTCGTTTGATGGAATAACGCCGTCGGAAATCATAAACATCGCGCTTCTTGTATGGTCAGTTACAACACGGATTGAAATATCGTCGCTTGCATCGTCACCGTACTTTTTGCCTGAGATTTCGCACACCTTGTCAAGGATTTTTCTTACAGAGTCAACCTCAAACATATTTTCAACATTTTGCATTACGCAAGCAAGTCTTTCAAGTCCCATACCTGTATCAATGTTCTTTTGAGCAAGCTCTGTATAGTTGCCCTTGCCGTCATTGTTGAACTGTGAGAATACATTGTTCCAGATTTCCATAAATCTGTCACAGTCACAGCCGGGCTTACAGTCAGGTGAGCCACAGCCTCTTTCAACGCCGCGGTCGAAATAGATTTCAGAGCAAGGACCGCAAGGACCGCTACCGTGCTCCCAGAAGTTATCAGCCTTACCTAAGCGAACAACATGCTCAGGCTTTACGCCGATTTTGTTTACCCAAATATCGTACGCTTCCTCGTCGTTTTCGTAAATTGACGGCCAAAGAAGGTCGGCTGGAATTTCAAGTGTTACGGTTAAAAATTCCCAAGCCCATGAAATTGCTTCTTCCTTAAAGTAGTCGCCGAAACTGAAGTTACCGAGCATTTCAAAGAATGTGCCGTGACGGGCGGTATGTCCTACTCTTTCAAGGTCAGGAGTTCTGATACATTTTTGGCAGGTTGTTACTCTGTTTCTTGGTGGTACAACCTCGCCTGTAAAGAACTTTTTCATAGGTGCCATACCTGAGTTGATAAGTAATAAAGACTTGTCATTCTGTGGCACAAGCGGGAAGCTGTTCAAGCGAAGGTGTCCCTTTGATTCAAAGAATGAAAGATACTTTTCTCTTAAATCATTTAATGATGTCCATTTCATAGTCGTTTTTCCTTTCGTTAAATAGACAAATTTTTAATCGCATATATTTTAGCACTAACTATTTATTTTGTCAAGCATTTATATTTATCTTGACAAAGATTTGATAAAAGTATATAATTTTATAAAAGTGGTTAGTTCTCATTTTCGCCGAGCGAAAATATATCGAATTTCCCTTAGGGAAATATATCGAAATTATCGCAGATAATTATATCGAATTTTCGTGAATACGAAAATATATCGACACCGTTAGGTGTAATCGCCTCATATACAGTCAAACAAAGCTTTTTGTAATTTTGCTTGCTTCGCAAGTCGATATATTTCACTCCGTGAAATTCGATATAAATTGCTTTGCAATTTTCGATATAATTTGCCAAGGCAAATTTCGATATATTTGCTAAGCAAATAAGAAAAACTAAAAGGAGCAAAAAATGATAGACTTACTCGATATGCACAAGCATTTTATCCTCTCACATCTTAAAGAGGGTGACATATGCGCCGACTTTACAATGGGAAACGGTCACGATACCGCATTTTTATCAAAAATTGTTAAGGAAAGCGGCAAGGTGTACGCATTTGATATACAGGAAAAAGCGCTTATTTCTACAAGGGAAACATTGAAAAATGAAAATTGTCCCGACAACTGCGTTTTAATCCACGATTCACACCACAACGCAAAAAATTACATAAGTGAAAAAATCAAGGCGGGAATGTTCAATCTCGGATATATGCCGGGAAGTGGCAATAAGGCGCTTACCACAAAAAGAGAGACTACTCTGCCCGCAATAAAGTGCGCTATTGAAATGCTTGATAGCGACGGAATTTTATTGGTAGCCGTTTATCCCGGTCACGAGGAGGGCTATCTTGAGGGCATTGAAATTGAGGAATACCTGAAAACAATTTCAAGAAAGGAAATGTCAATTTCAAAATTTCAAATTATTAATTCGCCTACCTCACCGTTCTTTTTTATTGTGGAGACGAGGTAGCGAGGTCAGTTCTCATTTTCGCAAAGCGAAAATATATCGAATTTCCCATAGGGAAATATATCGAAATTATCACAGATAATTATATCGAATTTTCGTAAATACGAAAATATATCGACACCGTTAGGTGTAATTGCCTTATATACAGTCAAACAAAGCTTTTGGTAGTTTTGCTTGCTTCGCAAGTCGATATATTTCACTTTGTGAAATTCGATATAAATTGCTACGCAATTTACGATATAATTTGCCAAGGCAAATTTCGATATATTTGCTACGCAAATGAGAATGACGGAAAGGAACTAAAATGTTAAATAATAAGACAGTGGCTGCCATTTCTACCGCATACGGCAAGGGCGGAGTTGCTATGATAAGAATAAGCGGTGACGATGCGCTAAATGTGGCGCTCCGTGTTTTTAAAACTAATGCAAAAGAGATAAAGCCGAGATATTGCTACTACGGTAGCATTTTGCGTGACGGCGATATTATTGACGATGGCACAATGACATTTTTTAAAGGTCCAAACTCATATACGGGCGAGGATGTGTGCGAAATTTGTTGTCACGGCGGTATTTATGCCACAAGAGCCGTACTTGAAAGCGTGCTTTCAAGTGGCGCAGTTTTGGCAGGTGCAGGAGAGTTTACAAGGCGCGCATACTTAAACGGAAAATTGACTCTTTCAAGAGCCGAGGCGGTGGGACATGTAATTGATGCAAAAACCGATTATCAATTGCGTCTTTCTTCATCACAGGCAAGAGGCGTATTATCAAACAAGATAAGCGCGGTGCGTGAGAAAATCATATCACTAATTACAAGGTCATATGCCACAATTGATTATCCTGACGAGGATATAACCGACAACACAAGAGAGGAAATGGTTGACACTCTGAACAGTGTTTACAAGGATGTTCTTTCCCTTAAAAAGAGCTACAAGGCAGGCAGAGCTGTTAGCGAGGGCATAAAAACCGCCATTATTGGCAAGCCAAATGCAGGCAAAAGCTCACTTTACAACCTGCTTTTAGGCGAGGATGTGGCGATAGTTACCGATATTGCAGGCACTACAAGAGATATAATTGAAAATGTTGCTTCAATTGGCGGTGTTACTCTAAATATTGCCGACACAGCAGGCATTCACGATACAAGTGATGTTGTAGAAAAAATCGGTGTTGAAAGGGCAAAAAGCAAAATCGAAAGCTCCGAGCTTCTTTTATGCGTTTTTGATAGCTCTACTCCCGAAACAGAGGAGGATGTGTTTATAATTGACAGTATTGGTGACAAAACCGCCATTGCGATTATAAATAAAAACGATAAAGAAAATATGCTTTCAAGGGAATTTGAAATCAAGATAAAATCGACCTTTGAAAATGTAATTTATATGAGTGCTAAGGACACGGACAGCCGTGAAAAATTAGCGGAAATTATAAAAAATATGTATGAGCTTGGCTCAATTGATATTTCAAATGATGCAGTAATTTCAAGCGCAAGACAGTTTAGCGCCGTTTCCCTTTCTCTTGAAAGTATTACACAAGCAAAAGACGCGCTTGCGTATGGCGAAACAAACGATATTATCTGCTTTACGCTTGAAAAAGCACTTTCCGAGCTTGATATGATTGACGCGCGGGAAACAAGCGAAGAAATCGTAAATGAAATTTTTTCACGCTTTTGCGTGGGAAAATAGCACTTGTGCTATTTTCAGTGGTTAGTAGTTAGTGGTTAGTGTTAGATTTAGCGGGGTTTTCCCTGTGAGCAAAGCGAACCCCTATTTCCTATTCCCTTGAACGACTGAAAGGAGTGAAGCAATGGAAAGTAAAAACTTCGTAAAAAATGACAATGGATTTATATGCGAAAACTGTGGCTTTGAGGTTAAGCCACTTGGCTACTCATCAAGAAATCACTGTCCTAAATGCTTATGCTCAAAGCATGTTGATGTAATGCCCGGTGAC